>VAZT01000738.1 GCA_005884825.1 Alphaproteobacteria bacterium | reverse complement strand
GGCCTACAACAATTCGGGTACGATCGGCGTCGAGGATGCCGACATCCTGATCAGCCTCCAGCCAAACCACGCGCCGACGGCGGACTACGTCAAGGTGATGCGCGAACAGCTGCCGCGTCAGTTCCCCGGTACCTCCTTCGCCTTCCTGCCGGCCGACATGGTCAGCCAGATCCTGAATTTCGGCGTCCCCGCGCCGATCGACCTGCAGGTGGTCGGCAATGATGTGCAGGCGGACAGGAAGTATGCCAACGCGCTATTGGCGCGGATCAAACGGATCCCCGGTGTTGCCGACGCGCGGATCCAGCAGGCCTTTCAGCAGCCGACCTTGAACGTCAATTTCGACCGTTCGCTGGCTGGCTTGGTCGGTCTCAGCGAGAAGGATGCGGCGACGGCCATGCTGACTACCCTCGCCGGGAGCAGCCAGACATCGCCCACCTATTGGCTGAATCCGAAGACCGGCGTCTCTTATCCGGTCTCGGTGCAGACGCCGCAGCGCGACATCGGGACGATGGCCGGGCTCCAGAACATGCCGGTGACCGCCGGTACTGGCGCCGGTTCACAGCTGCTTGGCGGCCTGTCGACGACCGAGCGGACACCCACCAACGCGGTCGCCTCCCATTACAATGTCCGTCCCGTCGTCGATATCTATGCGACGCCGCAGGGACGCGATCTTGGCGGTGTGGCGGCCGACATCCGCCAGGTGATTCAGGACACGGCCCACGACATCCCGAAAGGCGCCAGCGTAGCGCTGCGCGGCCAGGTGACGACGATGTCCAGCGCGTACCAGCAATTGTTCGTCGGGCTCGCCCTTGCCGTCGTCCTGATCTATCTGCTGATCGTGGTCAATTTTCAGTCCTGGCTCGATCCGTTTGTGATCGTCATGGCGTTGCCGAGCGCGCTTGCCGGTATCGTCTGGATCCTTTTCGCCACCGGCACGACGCTTTCCGTCCCGGCGCTTACCGGGGCCATCATGTGCATGGGCGTCGCCACCGCGAACAGCATTCTGGTGATCAGCTTTGCGCGCGAACGGCTGGCGGCCGGCGCCGACGCGCTCGCCGCAGCCCTGGATGCCGGCAGCACGCGGTTCGCGACGTTGTTCCTGGTGCCGACATTGTTCAGCCTCGTGCACGCCCGCGACCACAAAAACGCCGAGCCGTCGCCGCCGGCGGTTGCCGCTCTGACGCAACCCTGATCAGACGGGAGAGAGAAAGATGTCCTCCGAAGACATCAAGACGCCGAGCCGCCGTAAGCTGCTATTGGTCGGTGTTATCGCCCTCGTCATTGCAGGCGTCGTCGCGGTGAGTGGCATCATCGGCCGGGCCAACACCAATCGAGATCTCGTGCAGTGGACGAACCAGCAGGCTGTTCCGACTGTCGCGCTCGCTCAGCTCAAAAAGGGAGACCAATACCAGAGCCTGAGACTGCCCGGGACTATCCAGGCCTACCGCAAGGCGGCGATCTACGCGCGGGTCAGCGGCTATCTGAAGAGCTGGCAGACCGATATCGGCGCGCATGTGGAGCCTGGCCAGGTGCTCGCGGTGATCGATACACCAGACCTCGACCAGCAGCTCGCTCAGGCGAAAGCGACGCTGGCCAGTGCTCAGGCTAGCGCGCAGCTGGCGGCGGTCACTGCCCAACGATGGGATTTCTTGGTGAAGAGGCAAGTCGTGTCGCAGCAGTCGGCTGACAATGCGACAAGCGACGCCACCGCGAAGAAGGCCGTCGCCGATGCAGCCCAGGCTAATGTGGGACAGCTGCAAGCGATGGAGGGCTTTAAGACCGTTGTCGCTCCGTTCGACGGCGTCGTCACGGCGCGCAACACCGATATCGGCGCGCTGATCACTGCGGGCAACGGAGCAGGCCAAGAGCTGTTCGAGGTGTCCGACATGGACACGGTTCGGATCTATGTGCAGGTGCCGCAGGCATTCACGGCCCAACTCAAACCAGGGCTGAAAGCGACCTTCGAAATGCCGCAATATCCCGGCCAGAAGTTTGACGCAAAGCTGGTCACGACGTCGAATGCGGTGAACCTGACCTCGCGCAGCATGCTGGTCGAGCTGCAAGCCGACAATTCGGCCAAGAAGTTCTCCCCTGGCACCTATTGCCAAGTACAATTCCAGCTCCCGGGCGAGCCCAATTTGGTGCAAGTACCGGCTACGGCCCTGATCTCTGGCAATAATAGTACGCAGGTCGCGGTGCTCGGCGACGGCGACAAGGTGGTGATGAAGCCCGTCCAGATAGGCCACGACTTCGGCGACAGCCTCGAGGTGGTCGCGGGCCTCACCCCGTCGGATCGCGTGATCGACAGCCCGCCCGAAACGCTGCAGACCGGCGATCAGGTCCAGCTGACCGCGACTCCTCCCGCCAGCACCGCGCCTGCGGCGCTGCCATCGTCAGCCAAGGCAGACTAATTTGTCGTTGATGCTTCGGGAGCCAGGTCGGGTCAGCGCACCACGCGTTTGGCGCCAAGGACCGAGCTTTGTACCAAAGGACGTTCGCGCGATCCTTGCCGCTGCCGACCTGGCGGCTGAGCGAACGGCGGCTCGGGTTCGGTTGGGTGTACTGATCCTGATTGGCTTGGCGCTGGTGGGCTTGGGCGCCCTCGCCGGGATATACAGCGAGTGGATCGCTACGATCTTTGCGGTGAACCTGGGCGTTTCGATTGCGGCAGTCGTGTTGGCTCGTACCGCAGCCTTCAGGTCATGGGTTCCCTGGACCATAGCGACACTCGACGGCGCCGCCGTGATCGGTGTCATAATTTTCGGCGCCTCTGCGGAGCGTGTGCCGGTCTCCTATACGCCGGCTCTCGCGGTCTCATGGGTAATGTTCCTGCTCATCGCGCTGACTGCGATGCAATTGAAGGTGGGATTGGTCGTATACCTCGGAGGTTTGCTCGTCGCTGGTCTCACGGCGGCGATGGTGCTGGATGTGCAGCAAGCGGCACTCGCCCCGACGGATGGCGTGGGCGCAACTCTGGAACTAATATTCGGCCCCGGACACAATGCTGTCAGGCTGTCGCTCGTCGGGCTCACCGCGCTGGTTGTGGCGATAACCGTCGCACGCGGGCGCCGGACCCTGCTGGCAGCCGTCATCGTCGCCCGACGTTCGGCCCACCTCTCGCGTTATTTCGCGTCGGGTCTGGTCCCGCTCCT
>VAZT01000133.1 GCA_005884825.1 Alphaproteobacteria bacterium | reverse complement strand
CCTTGCTGATCCGTGGCGCGCCAAACGACTTGTCCAGAACGACGTTACGGCCCTTGGGACCCAAGGTCACCTTGACGGCGTTGGCCAGAATATCGACGCCGCGCAGCATCTTGTCGCGCGCGTCGGTGTGAAAGCGTACTTCCTTTGCAGCCATGATTTACCTCCCCTTACGCGACGATGCCCATGATGTCGGACTCCTTCATGACGACGAGGTCCTCGCCGTCGATCTTGATTTCGGTGCCCGACCATTTTCCAAAGAGCACTCGGTCGCCGACCTTGACGTCGAGTGGATTGAGCTTGCCGTCATCCCCCCGGGCGCCGGGCCCGGCGGCGATCACTTCGCCCTCCATCGGCTTTTCCTTTGCGGTATCGGGGATGATGATGCCGCCTTGCGTCTTTTCCTCTTGTTCGATGCGGCGAACGAGGACGCGATCCTGCAACGGTCGAAAATTCACGGGATTCCTCCGTCGGAGCCTCAAATCTCAAAGGTCATTAGCACTCTCCATGAGAGAGTGCCAGGAAGATAAACCACACGGCCGACGGTTTCAAGCGCCCGAAGCGTCGGACCGCTGCTCGACTGAAAACTGTCAAATTTCGCCCTTGACGACGCCCATGGAGCGTCCTTAGATGATGTTTGTCGACAACCAGCCGGGAGGGTGTGCCACAGACATGACGCCACCTGGAGAGAAGCAGTTGCCGACCGCTTGGCATCGGCAACCAAGTTGAAAGTCCAAGACAGAGCTCGGCCCAGAGCGCCGAGCGCGAAGACAAGCTTCGCAACAGCGACCCCCGCCTGACGCCACCGCGCGCACGGGGGTCTTTGCGTTGAACCTCGACACCTCCGGCCCGACCTCGCGGATCTATTTCTCGCAGCGGCTTCGTCTGCATTATGTCGATTGGGGCAATCCGGCGAAGCCGCCGCTGCTCCTTGTGCATGGCGGACGCGACCACTGCCGCAACTGGGACTGGGTTGCCGGCGCGCTGCATCAGGACTGGCATGTTTTGGCGCCTGACCTGCGCGGCCACGGCGACAGCCAGTGGTCACCCGACGGCAATTATTCGATAGCCGGTTACATATATGACCTGGCTCAGCTGATCCATCAGCAGGAACTGGCGCCGGTCAACATCATCGCGCACTCTCTCGGCGGGATGATCGCGCTGCGCTACGCCGGGATCTATCCCGATCACGTCAGACGATTAATCTCGATCGAGGGGCTGGGCGCATCGCCAAGGCGGCGCGAGGAGCGAGCGAGACGCCCGATGGCGGAACGCATGGATTATTGGATCACCGAACAGCGCGCGCTGTCCGGCCGCCTGCCGCGGCGCTATGCCTCGATCGAGGACGCCTTCAAACGCATGCAGGAAGCCAACCGGCATCTATCGCCGGAACAGGCGCGGCATCTGACTCAGCACGGAGTCAACCAGAACGAGGACGGCACCTACAGCTGGAAGTTCGACAACTACGTTCGGGCCGACAGGCCCTACGAAATGACGGCCGCCGAGACCGAGGGACTATGGCAGCGCATCGATTGCCCGACCCTCCTCGTCTACGGCAAGGAGAGCTGGGCCTCCAACCCGGCGGAGGACGGGCGGGCCCGCCATTTCCGCAACGCGCGAATCGTTTCGTTCGAAAACGCCGGCCATTGGGTCCACCATGACCGACTCGACGCCTTTCTCGATCTGGTCCGCGGATTTCTCTAGTAGACGCTTCAAGGGCGAGATCGTCATTTCGGGAGGGCCCCTGAGCCGGGCCCGCGACCCGGAGTGACCGCGATGCCCCTGGCTCTGATCAGGAAGCTCTCTTGCGTCGCTTCGGAGCCTCGGCGGGCTGCGCCTTGGGCTTATCGGCGAGGCCGCCGCGGACCGGTAGAAGCAGACTCGGCTGCGCTTTCGAGGATTTTGCCGAGCGTGAGCGTGGTTTATCGGCGGGCTTCTCCGCTCCCTCCTCTGCCAGACTACGCTTCAGCGCGTCCATCAGATTGATCACCTGCGCGGGCTTGCGCTCGGGTGGACGCTCCGGCAATTGGCCGGCGAGTTTCTCGTCGATCAGCTCCTTCAATGCAGCTTGATAATGGTCGACGAATTTGCCGGGCTCGAACTTCCGGGTTCGACGCGCGATGATCTGCTCCATGATCGCGAGCTCGTCCTCGGCGGCGGGCTCATCGGGGATCGTCGCGAAGAACTCGTCGGCGGCGCGGACCTCCTCCGGAAAATGTAGGGCATTGACGAGCAGACCCTTGCCAAGCGGGCGGATCGCGACGATCCGCTCGCGCGTGTTGATCACGACTTGCCCGATTGCAGTCTTGCCGGTCTCGCGCAGCGCATCCCGGATCACGCGATACCCGTCTTCGGCGAGACTGCCGTCCGGGAGGAGGTAATAGGGGCTGTCGACGTAGACCGGATCCAAGTCGTCGGCATCGACAAACTCGGCAATATCGATCGTATCGGTCGTCTCGAGCCGCAGCTTCTTCAAGTCGTCCGGCTCGACCGTTACGTAGCGGCCCTTCTGGTATTCGTAGCCCTTGACGATCTCGCTGCTGTCGACTGGACCGAGCCCCGGAACCACATTCTGATAGCGCACACGCTCACCCGAAGGTTCGTGTATCCGGTGAAAGTGGATGCGTTCTTTTTCGGTGGTCGCCGAGTAGAGACGCACCCCTATCGTCACCAGCGAAAGCTTGAGGAAGCCGGTCCAGTAAGGTCGGGCCGCAGCAGCCATCGTCGATCTCCTCGATCACCGAATCAACGATCTGGCCGGCAGCCTGTTCCGGGGCGCCCAAGCGGTGGGGGTTAGGACGCGTTCCCGAAGATCGGATGGACCACCCGGTCGCCCGGCTCGATGCCGAGCCGCGCAGCGGTCCCGCCGTTCAGCTCGATGACGGCGCGGACTGGCTCCGCCGCAGCGATCAGCTCGAGCGACTGAGGCACGGCTCGCTCATGGATGTTGACGATCCGGCCCTGCGCATCAACGAACAGCATATCGAGCGGGATCAACGTGTTGCGCATCCACATCGTCGCTGCGGTCGGCTGCTGGTATTCGAACAGCATGCCGGCATCCGGCGCCAGGCTCGTCCGGAACACGGCTCCGATCGAGAGCCGAGGTAGATCGGCCAGAAACGTTACCAGGATCGGCAATAGAGAACGGCGCGTGATCATCGGCGAGGTTATCGAGGGGCTCTTGGGAAGTCATTCGGGACCTTTCCCGGCCGGTCAGGCCCGGAATTACCGTTACCGGGAATTCGCGGCGGCGGTCAATTGCCGAGAATTGTCATGGCTGCTGTTCGCCTTGTCGCGAAATGCGGGTGCCGGTAGGTTCTACGCGGCCGGCCGTCATGACCGATACCATCCAGACCGTCTTCGCCGTTACCGCCCTGCTCGGGCTGGTCAGCCTGTTGCTGCCGCTCGCCGAGCGGCTGTCGATCCCTTATGCCGTCGTGCTCGCCGTTGTGGGAATAGCCATCGGCGGTGCCGCCAACCTCCCCTTCGCCTCCCATCCCGGGAATATCATCAGCGATGTCGTAAGCTGGCTGCATGATTTTGGGCTCAGCGCCGAGTCGCTCCTCTACGTTTTTCTACCGGCGTTGCTGTTCGAGGCGGCGCTCAATCTCGATGTGCGTCAGCTCAGCGACGAGGTCGCGCCGGTTCTCCTGCTCGCCGTCATCGGCGTGATCGTCTGTACTTTTGTTGTCGGACTCGCCTTGTGGCCCATTTCCTCGGTCGGAGTCCTGGCCTGCGTAATCCTCGGTGCGATCATCGCGACCACCGACCCCGTCGCGGTGGTTGCGATCTTCCATGACATAGGGGCGCCGCGCCGCCTGTCGACGCTGGTGCAGGGCGAGAGCCTGTTCAACGACGCCGCCGCCATCGCGATCTACTCGCTGGCTGTCGCGATGCTGGCCGGCGACCGACCTGCGAGCCCGTTGGACGGGCTCGTCACCTTTGCGCGCCAATTTGGCGGGGGTCTCGCTGCTGGTCATGTTGCCGGTTGGGCCGTCACCGTGTTCATCCCGACCTTGCGCGCGAGCCGATTGGCCGAGGCGACGCTGACCATCGCCTTCGCCTATGTGATCTTCGTCGTTTGTGATCACTACCTCGGCGTTTCCGGAGTCGTGGCGGTCGCCGCCGCGGCGCTGGCCGTTAGCGCCGGCGGCCGGCGCCGCTTAGCACCGTCGAATTGGGAAAGCCTCGTCGTCACATGGGAGCAGCTGGCCTTCTGGGCGAGCTCGCTGATCTTTCTGTTTGCGGCGATGCAGACGCCCGAGCTTCTCGAAAAGGCGAGCTGGGCCGATCTGGGCTTGCTGGCCGCGCTGGTCGCCGCGGCTCTCGGCGCGCGGGCGCTGACGCTCTACGGCCTGATCCCGATGCTCAGTTTCGCCGGGATCGCAAAGCCGATCGACCGCGATCACAAGCTCGTCATGTTATGGGGA
The DNA here is from genome assembly GCA_005884825.1 of Alphaproteobacteria bacterium. Classification (GTDB taxonomy): domain Bacteria; phylum Pseudomonadota; class Alphaproteobacteria; order ATCC43930; family CGMCC-115725; genus AP-15. The sequence continues at coordinate 5,760 of VAZT01000133.1, read as the reverse complement.
GGCATGCGCGGCGCGGTTTCCCTCGCATTGGCGCTCGCCGCAGCCGAGAACACCGCGTTGCCTGCCGAGGTTCGTCAGTTCGTCGGCATTCTCGCGACCGGTTTTGTGCTGTTCACACTTCTGGTAACGGCGCCGACCATGCGGCCCTTGATGCGCCTCCTCAAAATCAGCAGCCTGGCTCCAGCGGAAGTCGCGGTCAGTCAGCGAGTGATCGGACTTTCCCTGTCGTCTATTCCGCAGGAAATCGAGACCGTTGGACGCCAGCATCAGATCGCGCCCGAGATTGTCGCCGAGGTGGCGAAAGTCTATGGCGGCCATGGCCGCGGACCGCTTGGAGCTGTGGTCGAGAAGGCCGAACTTCCCGCCGAGCTGAGGGAGCGGGTAGCGCTCTACGTTCTGGCCGATCGCGAGCAGGAATTCTGTCTCGATTATTTCGAGAGCCGGACTGTGTCGCGGCGAGTGGCGGCCAGCCTTCTCGCTCACGCCGCGAGGCTCCGGGACGGAGCGCGCAGCGATGGTGTCGCCGGTTACCAGAAGGCGGCGAGCCGGATACTTGCCTTTAACAGGGCCTTGCGTATATCGCGCGCGATCCATCATCGGATCGGCATCGCGCGGCCTCTCGCACGGCTGCTCGGCGACCGCTTTGAGGTTCAGTTGGTGGCCCGCTTCGTGCTGCAAAACGTGATTGCCTTCAATCGCAATCAGATAGAGGAGGTCTTCGGTGCCGGCGCGCGGACAGCGATGGCGGAACAACTCGACCAGCGCTTTGGCGCCATCGATCGCGCGATTGCGGCGCTGAAGCTCCAGTATCCGACCTATGCCCGTCAGCTCGAAGTGCAGTATCTCGCCCGCCTGGCGGCGCGCCTGGAGGACGAGCGGTACCGGCGATTGCGCGCCGAATCTATGATCAATCAGGACATGTATGACGACCTGCAGCGCAAATTGCGGCCGCGCCGCCGCGCCGTCGAGGTGAGGCCGACCCTCGACCTCGGGCTCAACCGCGAGGATCTGGTCGGCCGGGTCGCGATGTTCGCGGCGCTCGATGCGAAGACCCGGCGTTCGGTCGCCCGCCTGCTGCGGCCGCGCCTTGCGGTCCCGGACGAAGTCATTGTCCACAAGGGGGAGCGTGGCGACGCGATGTATTTCATCTCTTCGGGCGCGGTAGAAGTGCGGATCGCACCCCCCCCCGTCCACCTCGGCGGCGGCGATTTCTTCGGCGAACTCGCCTTGCTGGTCGCCGACCGCCGCACCGCCGATGTCGTGGCCCTCGGATATTGCCAGCTGCTGAGCCTGGCGGCGCGAGACCTTCATCGTCTCTTCGGGACCGAGCCGGCCTTGCGCGACCTGATCCATGCCGTAGCCCAGGCGCGCACCGCAGCAGCGGAAACATGATTAACCCTAAAACGCTGCATCCCGCCACCCTTGCCGCGCAGGCGCTGGGCGCGACCGACGCGTCGACCGGTGCTGTCGTCTTGCCGATCCACACGGCGACGACGTTCTTGCGAGACCCCGACAACCAATACCGTCGAGGCCGCGGTTACGGACGCGCCGACAACCCGAGCTACGACCAGCCGCAGGCCTTGCTGACCGCGCTCGAAGGCGGCGCCGCGACCTTGCTGTTCTCGTCCGGCATGGCGGCCGCAGCCGCCGTCTTCCAGAGCCTCCCGCGGGACAGCCATGTGGTGGCGCCGCAGGTCATGTACTGGGGATTGCGCAGCTGGCTGAAGAATTTCGCCGAGGCTTGGGGGATCGCGGTCGATTTTGTCGATGCGACCTCGCTCGATGCGCTGCGCCGGGTGGTCCGCCCGGACCGGACCCGCCTCATATGGATCGAAACCCCGGCGAACCCGCTGTGGTCGGTGACCGACATCGCCGGTTCTGCTGAGATCGCGCATTCCGCCGGCGCCTTGCTCGCTGTCGACAGCACCGCCGCGACGCCGGTGCTGACCCGGCCTTTGGCGCTCGAGGCCGACCTCGTCATGCATTCGGCGACAAAATACCTGAACGGCCACAGCGATGTGATCGCCGGGACCTTGACAACGGCACGCGAGGACGCGTTTTGGGCGCGGTTGCGAACGGCGCGCAGCAGCGGCGGCGCAATTCTCGGCAGTTTCGAAGCCTATCTTCTGCTGCGCGGCATGCGAACCCTGTTCCCGCGAGTCGAGCGCGCCTGCCGCTCGGCCCAGCAAATAGCCGAGGCACTTTCGCAAAATCCGCGGGTGCTGGACGTGCTGTACCCGGGGCTGCCGAGACACCCCGGTCATGCGGTGGCTGCGCGCCAGATGACCGGCGGCTTCGGCGGCATGCTCAGCATGCGCGTCCGTGGCGGTGCGGAAGCTGCGATTGCCGCAGCGGCGCGCGTCGAAATTTGGAAGCGTGCGACCTCGCTCGGCGGTGTCGAGAGCCTGATAGAGCACCGTGCCTCGGTCGAAGGCGCCGATAGCCCGGCTCCGCCGGACCTGCTGCGCCTCTCGGTCGGGATCGAGGATCCCGGCGATTTGATTGCCGACCTCGAATCGGCGCTCGGCGGGTGAGACGGCTCAAATTTGTTTTCGGCGACGCGATTCGCCATTTTTAGGCTGTGTACTCCCGCAGAACCCCCGCAAACCCTTGCGCTTTTGTTGCTTGTGCAGTCGGTCCGTGTAATATTAACGAATGTCTGCAACCGGCGCCGATCCTCGGTCGGAGCGCACGCCGCTTCGCCGAGAAAGCCGAACCTGGGGGCTGATCCGCAGGACGCTCCCGCGCGGCAGATCATTGGGCTCGCTCTTCTACCTGATATCGGTCGGGCTGATAGCCAGCTGGATCATCGCGGTTTTCTTTGGTTTCGGCCTTTTCTTTCTTATGCCCCGGTCGGCGAAACTGGCATTCGGTTTGATCCCAGGCGGCACCAGCTTCGACGCTCGATTACCGCTAACGCAGCAACCAACGAGCAGGTTGGATCGAGTTTCCGATCTGCCACCTCCTGCACCGGCTCACCCGATGGGCGATGCTGCTACGGATAAGGGTCGGCCCGCCGTTGCCGCTCCTAGCCCAATTACCGCCAAAGTGAATCCACTCCCCGCCTCCGCCGAAAAAACAATCGCACACATTATTGACGAGCCGCCGGGGCAAGCGCTTACGGTGGAGCTCGGCACTATCTCTGCGGCAACGGGTGAAGCGGCCCCGCCGTCGACGCCTCCAAGTCGGCTTTCCTCTGCGCCCGAACCGCGGGGTGCGTTGCAATCCTCCCACTCTCCATCATCTCGCAAGCCGCTCGAGCGACGACCCTCAAATGCTCGAACAGCACAGCCGCATGCCGCAGTGAGCGCAATCCAAGACGTGTTGCAGAAGCACTCGCGTCTTCTCAAGTGAGAGGCTTACGGGTTGCTGAAGACACTCGATCGCCCCGACTGCGAGCTCGTGGAAAAGGCGCAAGAGGCCGCGGCCCGAGCCTATGCCCCCTATTCGCGCTTTGCGGTGGGGGCGGCCGTACGCAGCAAATCGGGAGCGATCTATGCCGCCGCGAACCTCGAGAACGCCTCGTCCGGCTTGACGATCTGCGCCGAGGCAGCCGCGCTGAGCTTGGCGAATTCGGCGGGCGATCCCGACATCGACGCGATCGCGGTGGTGGGCTTCAGTTTCACAGACGGGGCGGCGGGTGCCTCGCGAGTAATTGCCCCTTGCGGGTCGTGCCGCCAACTCATTGCCGAGGCCGCACAGCGAGCGAATGGCAACGTGCGCGTAATATGCTGTAATGGCGAACTCAGCTGCATCGCCGTCTCGACGATCGCCGAATTATTGCCGAACGCCTTCGGACCCGAGAATTTGGCGGTAAGCCGAAAATGGCCGGCGTTGCAGGAAGAGTTGCGTGCGTGCGCCGAGCGGCTGATCGCGATCCGCAAGAAGCAATAAACAGCGCCGGTCGAGCCTTTGGGCTGCAGCCGTCGGACGGCTGTTGCTTGCCTGTGCACTGCCGGCGGTTATAGTCGATTGCGTTGCTTTATTCCCTGTCGAGGGGCCGCAAATGCCGCCGCGATCGCCAATTGCATTCATGACGGTGCTGTTCCTGGTGCTTCTCGCCGGGACTGGCCGGGCGGCCGGGTTTGTCGACGCGGCTGAGCGTTACGTGGCGGTGCCCGATCGCATCGGGCGAGTCATGACGGCGAACCCGGCGGCGGATGTCCTCGTCTTTGTGCTGGCTCCGGAGAAGCTTATGGGCTGGAGCGTTCCGCTGTCACGCGGGCAGCGGGCTTATATCCCGGCGAATTTCGCCCGATTGCCGATTACCGGCGGGGCAGTGCGGCCGAGCTCGGCGGAGACCGCCCAAACAGTCGCGCGGATGCGCCCCGACCTGATCATCGAGGCGGGTCCAGTCACGCCGGAAGCTGCGGCGCGCGCCGAACAAGTCCAACAACAGACTGGGGTCCCCTACCTCGTCCTCGACAACGGCATCCAAGCCACCCCCCACAATTTGCGGATCATCGGCGCGCTGCTCGGCGCCTCCGAGCGTGGCAACGATCTGGCCTTATATGCCGATCACGCCATCGATGCGTTGCGCGGCAGATTGCTGATCGCGCCGGCCGACGAGCGGCCGATCGTGTATTATGGCCGCGGACCGGACGGGCTCGAGACTGGTCTCGGCGGTTCGCAGGCGATGGCCGCGATCGAACAGGCAGGGGTCATCAATGTCGCCGCCCGGTTCGGCCGCGGCGAGCTGACAAGGGTGACGCGCGACCATGTCGTCGACTGGAATCCGGCGATCATCATCGCCCAGCAGCGAAGTTTTTATGATGCGCTTTTACGCAGTACGGCGTGGCGCGGCCTGATCGCGGTCGCCAGCAAACGGGTCTATCTCGCGCCGGCCGACCCCTTCGGTTGGATCGACGAACCTCCGGGGGTCAACCGCATCATCGGGTTGTATTGGCTCACCAGCCTCTTCTATCCCGATCAATATCAGGAGGATTTACGGACCAATGCCCGCGAATTCTATGACAAATTCTACCGCATAAAGCTGACTGATCGGCAGGTTGAAGCGCTGGTTCGCCCGGCCGAGTCGCGCGCCGGCGAGACCCGCCGGATCGGCGTGCCGCTGCTGGGTGCCGAGCCCGTGCCGTTCCCCAATGTCGCGCCGAATGCGCCGCTGCCGAGCGGCCGACCTCCCGGACGCGGCGGTGTCGGCGCGCCCGGGCTGCCCAACCTGCCGGCCGTCCCCGGCAATCCACCATGAGGATCAGAGCGGGCCGCCCCTATGATTCGGTAGCCCGTACAAAACAGAGGATCCCGCGCTGCGGCGTCCAGCACACAACGGCGCGGCCGGTCGGATTGTCGGTGCGCTGTAGTATCTTGTCGGCCGGCACCGCGAACCACGCTCCGCCGATCAACGCCTCGTAATGGTCGCCTTGGATACGGTAGTCGGTGGCACGGCAGTCCGATACCGAGCAGCAGGATATGCTGGTACCTGGCTGGACGAGACTGCGGAACCACGGTGCGAGGGCGGGATCGGCATTTGGCGGAGGGTCGGCCATGGCCGTGCCGGCGAGCAATATCACCGCGGCAAGGAGGAGTGGCCTCATCATCCGCGTCGCCGGCTTTCCGAAGGAGCGCACGCCATTCATGACCTCCGACCGGGGAGGCGGGACGCCAGATTAGAGCAACCCGCGGCGATGCCCAAAGCCTTGCGCCCGACTATGCAAGAAGGCGCTATGCAACAGGGCGCTATGCAACAGGGCGCTATGCAAGAAGGCGCTATGCAACAGGGCGCTATGCAAGAAGGCGCTA
>VAZT01000182.1 GCA_005884825.1 Alphaproteobacteria bacterium | reverse complement strand
CGCGGCAAACGCGCGCGCGATCGTGCCGCCGATCTTGGCCCCGACCAGATGAAAATGGCGGGTGTCGAGCCTGTCCATCAGGCTGGTGAAGTCGTCGATCAGCCGGTCGAGTGTCCACGGGTAATCGCGCGGCATCGGCGTCGAGTCGCCAAAGCCGCGCATGTCAGGCCGCACGACGCGATACTGGCGCGCGAGATGCGGGACCCAGCCGTACCAGGCGGTGCTGCTTTCGGCATTGCCGTGCAACAGCAGCACGGTTTCCGGCTTGCGCCAAGGGTCGGTGAAGTCGTCGACTTCGTAATGCATCGTCAGATCGGGGGTGGGCTGGAATGTAGGCATGCTGTCCTCCCTCAAAAATGCGGCTTTAATCAGGGGAAAGCCGCACTGTGCTGTGGGCGCTGCGCCCTTCGCCGTCGATGACTGTGAGGCGAACAAATCCGACGCCCTCGGGCCGCCAATATATCGGCCGGCGCGGCGGCGTCGACGGCAGCGGTTTGCCGTCGACGAGCCAGCGGAGCGGCCGCTTGCCGCCGACAGCTTCGAGCGGCAATTCCTCGCCGCGCCATTCGATCAATGCCCCGTCCGGCGGATAGACGATCTGAGGCCCACCCCCCGATGCGGCCGACTTCGGCAGCGGGTTGGGATCGAGCCGCTGCAGACGCGAGGGGAGGTCATTGCGGGCGGCCAGCAGCGCTCCCGGAGGCGGCGGCGCCTCCTTCCGCGGCAACGCCGGACCGAGGAGATCGGCGATCTTGAAGAGGATCGGCGCCGCGGTCAGCCGGCCGCTGCGCCCCGGCATCGGCGTGCCGTCGGGACGCCCCGCCCAGACACCGATCGTCACCTCGGGATCGTAGCCGAGCGCCCAGAAATCGCGAAAGCCGTAAGAGGTTCCGGTCTTGAAGGCGAGCCTCCGGCCGCGGCGGGTCTCGGCCGGCAGGACGCCGGGCGGCGGCGGCGCCTCGGCCAGGATGTCGTTGACATACCATGCCCCGAGCCGGCCGAAGATCGGCGTGCCGCGGCCTTGCGGATCTGCGGGACGATAGCGCAGCGGGGCCACCTCTCCACCGTTCGACAGCGCTACATAGAGCTTTACCAGATCGGTCAGGGTGATCCCAGCGCCGCCCAGCGCCAGCGCCAAACCGGGGTCGGCGGTCGGCTCGGGCAGGCGCAACCGGATGCCCGCCGGAGCAAGGGAGGCGGTGAAGCGCGCCGGCCCGAGCCGGTCGAGCACTGCGACTGCCGGCAGGTTCAGCGAATACTGCAGCGCCTGGCGAGCGCTCACATCGCCTTGGAACCGGCCGTCAAAATCGGAGGGTGAATAATCGCCGAAATGCCGGGGACGGTCTTCGAGCACGGTCTCGGGGTGAATGATCAGCCGATCAAAGGCCATCGCATAGATGAACGGCTTCAGCGCCGAGCCGGGCGATCGCACCGCCTGGGCCATATCGATCGTCCCGCGGCGCGCCACGGCATTGAAATCCGCACTGCCGGCATAAGCCAGCACCCGCCGGTCGCGATTGTCGACGACCATCGCGGCGATCGAAGCCTCGGCATCGAGCGGCAAGAGCTCGCGTTTCAGCATTCCTTCGACCCGCTTCTGCAGAAACGGGTCGATTGTCGTGCGATGGACGGGCGACGCTGGATCTTGGTTGCGCAATGCCCGCGCGAGATGCGGTGCTCGGAACGGCATCGCGAGCCGCACCCGAGGGACGTCCTCCGCGCGCGCCTCGGCGAGGGCGGCAGGCGTGATCACTCCCGCATCGGCCATGCGTGAGAGGACGCGGTCGCGGCCGGCACGCGCCGCCTCCGGGTGCCGGTCCGGGCGAAGGCGCTCCGGCGAACGCGGAATCGCGACAAGCAAAGCGCACTCCGCCGCCGAAAGGCGGGCGGGCTCCTTGCCGAAATAGGCGAGGCTCGCGGCCCGCACGCCCTCGAGATTGCCGCCGAACGGCGCCAAAGACAGATAAAGGCCGAGCACCTGGTCCTTGCGCAGCACGCGTTCGAGCGCCAGCGCCCTTGCCATTTCGCCGAGCTTTGCGGCAAGCGAGTGCGGGTGGCGTTCGAGCAGCCGGGCCACTTGCATCGTCAGAGTCGATGCGCCGGACACGATACGTCCGTTCAGCGCCAACTGAGCAGAGGCGCGCAGCGCGGCGAGCGGATCGACGCCGGGATGCCATGCGAAGCGCGCGTCCTCAGCGGCGACCAGCATGCGCCGATAGAGCGGATCGACCTTCTCGGGCTCGACCGGCAGCCGCCATTTTCCGTCGCCGCTGAGAAAACCACGCAGGATCGATCCGTCCGACGCGAGGACGAGAACCGTCCCGTCATGCCCGCGGTCGAGCGCCGGCGGCTGCAGCACGAAGTAGAGAGCTGCAGCTGCCAAGGCGATTGCTGGGCATAGCCAGCGCGCCCAGCCCCTCACCCTCCCGCTGCGCGGGCCCCTCCCTCTCCCCGCTAAAGCGGGGCGAGGGGCTTCACTGCTCCCTCGCCCCGCTTGCGGGGAGAGGGTCGGGGTGAGGGGCCTATCGCGCACCGACGGTCAGCTTGCCGATCGCGGTTCGCCCGGTGGTCTCGGGCTCGTACATGTCCTCGGCGACGAGCGCCGGGTATTTGAATTCGCCGGGTGTGACGGCGCGGACGACATAGGCGAGGGTGAAGTCCTTGGCGCCGTTCTTGAGGTCGAGCGCCGCAATGAAGCGGTCGTCGCGCTGCTCGGTATAGGTTGCATCGGTGAGTTCGGGGAGCCAGGAGTAATCCGTCGTGGACCGGCCCTTCGCCACGGTCGCGGTCTCGATCTCGAACCCGGCGGGCAACAGGTCGACGACGAGGGTCTGCGCAGATTGCGAAGCATCGGTTCGCGTTCCCTTGATGACGACGACGAACAGGTCCGTCTGCCGTGCCTTGCCGAGATCGGCCGCCGTGCCGTCCGGACGAAAGACCTCGCGGGATACGGCATAGCCCCTGCTCTCGGCTCGCAGATCGGCGGCCGGCACGCCGGTGATCGAGACCGAGCGCCAGGCAGGGGTATCGCCACGATTGGTGACCATCATCGGCGGAGTACCGGAGCCGAGACTGCGGCGCAGATAGAGGGGCTCGCTGCGCGACTGCGGCGCGCCGCGGTCGGTGGCGACAGTGATTGCGCCGCCGCCGGCCTTTGCCGCCGCCTCGGCCGCCATCAACAGCCAGGCCTGTTCCTGCGTGCTCGTCCGGGCGGCTCGGCTGAAGCGCTCGGCGACGCGGTCGATAACGGCGGTCAGCCGAGCCTGGTTGCCGGGATTGGCGGCGGCAAACGACAGCACGGCAGCGCTGTCGCGCAATTCGCTGCCGTAATCGACGTAGCGGATCGCGGCCGGCCGCGGCGGCCCCGGAACGAGAGCGGCGTCATAAGCGGCGGCGGCTCGCGCCATATCGCCATATTGCGCGAGCGCCGCGGCGGTTTGCGCCTTGGCGAGCTGGGTCGGCAATCGCGCCATCTGCGTCTCGTAGAAATAACGCAGCCCGTCGAGATCGTCGGATTTCGCCCGCGCCAGCACGTAATGAGCATAAGCCAATGCCGGCAGATCCCCGATCTCGTTATGCTCCTGACGCACGTAATCGTGGAGCCAACTGACGGCCGATTTGATCGCGAAATCGGGCACGTTCTTGCCGTGCTCCTTGGCGCGTATCAAAAAATCGGTGGCGTAGGCGTCGAGCCACGGCACGGTGTCGCCGGTATCGTTCCACACCCCGAAGCCGCCGTCGGAGCGCTGCAACTCGACGATATGCCCAATCGCGCGATCGAGCGTCTCCGCTGTCGCGGGACCTGGGTCGGCGCGCCACAATCCCGCGACTTCATCGACATAAAGCAGGGGCAAGGCCCGGCTCGTCGTCTGCTCGAGACAGCCATAGGCGTACCGTTGGAGCGTGCGCAAGAGGCCCGGAACGTCCCAATCGGGGCGCGGACTGACGCTGAGCAAGGCTTCCGCCGTACCCGGCAAGAATTCGTCCGCCGCTCCGTCGTCGAGCGCGACGCTTTCCCCCGGCTGCAGCCGCCCGACAAAGCGGCGCAATTGATAGGCCTGCGCCGGCCGCACGCCGATCGTGAAATCGCGTGCAATCTTCAGATCGCCTGGCCCGACGAAGTCGAGCCGCAGCGCCGCATTACCGGGCGCCGCCGCGGACAGGACAAAGCCGTCGTTGAAACTGCCGCCGGGGGCGAGCTTCACAGTGCGGGTCGCCGGCGCGGTGAATTGCGCGGCGCCGCTGGCCGTCAAGGTCAGGTGATAGTCTCCGGCCGTGCCTTCGAGGTTGTTGATCGTGACTCCGATCCGCGCGGCATCGCCGGGGGCGAGAAACCGCGGCAGTGACACCGTCGTCACCACCGGATCGCGGACCGTCATCGAAGCCGCCCCGGAGCCGACCTTGTGCGCCGAGAACGCGACCGCCATCAGCCGCAGCTGGCCCTGAAAATCGGGGATGTCGAATGGGATGCGGGCCACCCCGTCGCCGTCCAGCCGGACGATGCCGGAGAACAGGGCGACGACCTTGCTGCTCTTGTCCGGCAAACCGGCGACGGAGCGTTTCGCAAAGCTGTCGCCGCCGCTGCGCAATACCCCGACGGCGTTCGCCCGCGCATCGATCAGCCGCCCGTACAGGTCGCGCAATTCGACCCCGAGTTGGCGCTTGCCGAAATAGTATTTCTCAGGCGCCGGACTGTCGAATTCGGTGAGCTTGAGGACTGCCTCGTCGACCGCGGCGAGGGTGACATAGGCCTCCTCCCCTGCCCCGAGCCCGGCCACTTTGACCGGAATCTCGACCGGGCTGCGCGGCCGCACGACGTCGGGCGCGGCGAGCGCCGGCGCTAGCGTGCGGGGGCTCGCGTCGATCGCGAGCCAGGCGACCCCGACGGCCCGCCCCGGTCCGCGCTGCTGCGGCCCGGGCGCGTCTGATGGCCGATAGGCGCTGATCAGCGCGTAAACGCCGCCGCCCCATGAAGCGTCTACGGGGATGTCGAGCGTGGTTCCTTCTGCCGGCAGGTTCAGCGCGCGAAGCGAGAGGACCCGGTCGGAGGCGATCGTCAGCTCGGCCTGGCCGGCAAACGGCGCCTTGATGAACAGCTTGGCGGTGTCGCCCGGCTGATAGCTCTGTTTGTCGAGCGCCGCTTCGAGCTTGTCCGGCACATCCGGCAATTCGGCCTCGACCCACCAGCCGACATGAAACCTGAGGCTCGACTGTGCGCCGCTGGCAGCGTTGGTCACCTCCCAGCGATAGCGCCCCGCCGGCAATTGCCGAGCGAGGCTCGCCGGAGCATCGGCGGGGACGTCAATGGTGCCGGCGTCTATCGGCTGACTGCGGATATGCGATTTGTGGCGCCATACGCCGTTGACCGAATACCAGCGGTATTCCCAGTTCTCGCGCAACAGCTCGAAGCGCAGCCCTTTGACCGCAACCGGCGAGCCTTGGGGATCGACCGCGATTACCTCGAGCTTGGCCTCGGCGCCTTCCGGAACCGCGTCGTCACCCGCGGGCGAGCGCAGCCCGACCGCCACCGGGTGTTGCCGGATCGGCCGGCTTTCGGTCTCGTAGACTGCGCGGCCGCTCGGTTCGAAGACGCCGACCCGGATCGTCGCGGCGAGCGGGCGGGTCAGGTCCGGCAGATCGTTCAGCGCCACCGACAATCGGGCCTTTCCGTTCTGGTCGGTTGGCGAGGCTTCGATGTCGCGGCGATCCCCGGTGAATTCCTCGTCGACGAGGCCAAACCGAAACCCCGGCTGCATCGGGAACGGGTTGTCGTCGAGCGCGATGACCGCCTCGGCCTCGATTGCCAATCCGGCCCCCGGCGCCCCGTAATAGTAGCGGGCGTCGACATCGACCGGGAATGGTTCGCCGGGGTGGATCGGGCCATCGGCGGCGGCGAGCGCGACCTTGAGCTGCGGCGGGACAAAATCCTCGACGCGGAATTCTGCGCTGCCGATCGGGGGCGCCTTCGGGTCGAGACGCAGTTCGACCCGCCAGGCGCCAATGCGGGCATCGCGCGGCAAGGCAAAGCTTTGTCGATAGGCGCCCAGCCGATCCCCTGTCGGCTGCCGTTTTTCGACCTCGATCCCGTCCGGCCGCAACAGCCGCAAGCCGACCGGCAGACCGGACACCGCATCGGCCTTGTCGTCGCGCACCAGCGCGACCAGCTCGACCATTTCACCGGGCCGGTAAATGCCGCGATCGGTATACAAAAACGCGTCGACGGGCCCGGGTTGCGGCCGGCCGCTGACGCCGCGGTCGCTCAAATCGAAAGCGGGACGGCCGATCTCGAGGAAGTTGAAGTCATTGTCGGGGCCATGCGCCGTCACGACAAACGGCTCGTCGCCACCGCGGCCGCGCAGCAATCCGCCGGGAAACTTCGCGATCCCCCCGGCGTCGCTGGTCGCCACGGCGAGTTCGCCATTGTTGCGGGCGTAAAGACCGACTGCGACACCGGTCATCGGCTTGCCGTCGGCGAGCGAGCGGACATCGACCGTCAGCCCGTCCGTGCCCTTGTAAGCCGCCAAGCCGAGATCGGAGACGAGAACCCAATTGGTGGCCGGCTCGGCATACTGGTCCTGCATCAGGTCGGTGCGCTCGGCGACGGCGAGGTAGATGCCGGGCCCCTTTTCATGGAGCATGTCCTTCAACGGGATGGCCGTCGTCACCGGGCGATTGCGCTCGCCGGCGACCGCCATCTCGCCCTCCCAGACAAGGCTGCCGGTGCGG
>VAZT01000181.1 GCA_005884825.1 Alphaproteobacteria bacterium | reverse complement strand
CAAATCCAAAGCTGACGATCGTGTGAGCGATAGCCTCGCCGGCCCAGTATGACATGATCAGATCGACGTCGGTCACATGCGACAGGCCGTAGGTCCGCTGCTCCCACCGCTCATCGAAATCGGTGTCGCTGCGCCAAGTGAAATTGCGTACGTTTTTGACCACAAGGTGATCGCCGTCGATCGTCGCAGTGGCGGAGCGGGCGACATCGGGCGCCCAGTTCCGGTCGTTCGTCGGCGTTATTGTCGTCCACCACGCGAGAAAGAGCGCGAAAAAGGCGGCATAAGCCACGAGCGCGAGCCACCTCTTCGGCGTCGGAATGCATGCCACGGCGACAAGAGCGACGACCAAGGTAGCTCCGGCCAAAAGCCCGCGCATTGCTTCGCCGACGGGACATCGGTACCAGATGGCTATCGAGCACCAAGCGCCGATCAATAAGATGGCGATCGCCAGCAGAGCGAAGCCAATCCGACGGGCGAGCCGCCCGAGGATCAGCTTCACCTCTGAAGCCCCGCAATATGATCGGCTGGGGGCAGGCAGCCCTTGGGACACGCTTCCGCCAAATGGAGCAGCAGGATGCGGCGCACTTCACTTACGGTGTGAGGATTGGCCTGCACCGAATGGTCAGAGCGCACGACCAGCTCGGATTTCGCCTCGGGAATATGGGCGCTCTGATAAGTCACGACGCCGTCGTCGCCGGTATCGACCGGACCGTCACCTTCCACCGCGATGATCGAATGCGCGGAGACTTTCGGCGAGACTGGGATCGCGGCAAATGCTTTCAAAGCAGGGTTGTCGGGGGTCATCGACCACACGCTGCCAAATCCGGCTGAGCCCGGCGACAAAATCGCGGCGTCCGGGTTGCCGCCGATGGTTTCGCCAAAGGCCGTCACCAAGTTGACCGGCAGGGTGACGAGGCGCCCCAACAGCTGACCCATCGTGGAACCTGCGACAAAGCTGCCGTGCTGCGGCGTCGCGATGAAAATCACGCGCCGCACCTCCGGTAGCGGCGTGACGAACGCCGCCCGGCGAAGCAAATCGCGGGTATCCGCCGATACAGTCAGCTGTTCCAGCGGTTTGCTGCTGAAGGCGTCCCAGATGCGGGAGCCGCTGTCGATCACCAGCATCTTCGCCAACAAGCCGCCCTGGCTATGACCGATCAAGACGATTTGCCTCAGCGCCGGGTCCTTGCCTTGCGGGTCGAGCTCGTGCACGGCATCTTCGATCGCCGTCCGCAATCGCAGAGCAGAGAAGGGCGCGGGGTTCCCCGTGCTGTAGGAGAACCACCAGAACTGGAAATGCTCCCGGATGACGGGGTCGCTTTGCAAATCATTGACCAGATCGGCCCAACGGCCTGAGCTGGACCCGGTACCGTGGATGAACACGACCGGAATCTGACCCGGGCGATAGGGTTCGAGGCCGTCGATCGGGAAACGGTTCTTGTCGAAATAGTCACCCTTCAGAAATCCGGCGAATTCACTTCGCCAGATCTTCGGGTCGCTGAGGCCGTAGGCGAATGCCGCGCTGGTGTCGACCTCCAACGGCACCGACTGGCCGCGAATCACGACAGAGCTCGGTTCGAAAGCCGGATAGACGTCGATCTTGCCGCGCAGATGTCCCTGGGCAAGATCGCGCCGAGAGACGTCGATGCGAAGCAGCGTCGTGACGGGGACCTTCACTTCTGGCGCGACCTGAAACCCTGTCTCCTTAACAGCCTCCGTGGCATCCGCCGCGAGCGGAGCGCCGATCCCACGCTGGCGATAGCGGTTCTGCAGCCCTTTGATGTGCAGCTCATCGGCTGGGGTGAAGTCCACCAGCATGAGGTTGCCCCAGCGGGCGGTCGCCGGATCGAATGTGACGTCGATAGTGCCGAACGGAAGTTCGTACCTGCCTGACCGCAGCAGGACCCGCGAGCGGTCGGCTGACGCAAAACCGGAGGTGAGCCCACGGTTGTAGAGGTCGCTTGCCGTTCGGAAGCGCGGATCAAACCCATTGGGCCGTTGCGCCGGATCGTCCGGGAACAGGAATGCGAAGGCATAGACGGCGGCCGCCAGATAATAGGCGTGATTGCCCGTGTCCTCGGCGTGGCGGAACGACAGCTCGGAGAGAGCGAACAGGGCGTCTGGATCAAGCTTTCCCGCCGTGATCGTGCGGTGCAGGCTGACGATCGCTCCCTCCGGGTCGCTCTCGAACCGCTCCGTCAGATCTTGGCGGTGCAGGACGATCTGGGTGGGCTCGCTGATGTTGCCGGTAGAGATTACGTCGCTGGTCAACTCACGCTGCACGACGCGCGGGTCAGCGCGGTCGACCTGTACCGGTGTCGCGCAGGCGGCGAGCAGCAGCAACAATCCCACCGAGGTGCCAAGCGCCGCGCGCCACCGCACGTGCTGGCGGCGATCAACCCGCTTGGCCTGCCGGCACGCCCCATTAGCCTCCATTATCCAACCACTCCACGGTTAAAGTGGGGCTTAGCCGCCGTGATCACGTGACCCTGTCCGCGGCTCCGGCCGACACGCAGCCGATCGAGATCGCTCATGGCGATGTCCGTTTGCGGGCGGTCTTCCGGTGTTGTCATAGCCGGCCTTTGCGCGTTCAGATTTGTCATATATACGCCTTAGAACCAGAAAGTCCCTGCGAGGCCGAACCGGCTTTTCAGTGCATCAGCAAAACCGCGATCTCAGCCGCTTCAAGAACTGATTGCGTAACCCCCCGAAGACGATTTGGCGAGTACGACTGTGTCCATATGCGCCCATTACGAGGAGGTCGGCGTTATGCGACTGGGCAGCCGTCAGCAGCACCTTCCGTACCGGCCCCGCAACCGACGACAAGAAGTCGACCTCGGCGTGGATGCCGTGCCATGCAAGCTGACGCGAAAGATCGGCCAATCCGGCGGCCAGTGATGCATCGCGTTCTTCGGCGCCGGCGAGAACGACGCGATCCGCATTGACCAGGAGCGGCATCGCGGCAGCGAGAGCGCGCGCCGCCTCCGGTGTTTCCTTCCAGCAGACCATAACCGTGCCGACAAGGAGACGCGGCGGTTGCGGCGGCGCGATCAACAAAGGCCTGCCGCACCCGAGCAAGATCCTTTCGATGAGATCGGGCGGCAGGCCGTTCAACCCCGTCCGGCGTCCCAAGACAACGAGATCATGATGCCTGGCAGAAAACATCAAGCGACGCTCGGCATCTCCTATCTCCTCACGCCAGTTTGCCGATACGGCGGTACCGAGAGGCTGGTCCGAGACCACAATCTTGTGGACGTCACAGAATTGTTCAAAGTGGCTCTTCGCAGATGCAGTGCGCATTACGGCCTCGGTGCGCAACCGCTGTATCGTTTCTCGAATCGCTGGTCCCCTGAGGAATTCTGCGTGGGGCTCCCATGCCGCCGCCTCGCCGGGCCCGATTTGCACATGCAGGAATTCGAGGTGCGCGTGGAAAGGCTGCGCCGCAGCAAGAGCAGTTGCGAAGACGGCTTCGTCGTTGTCCCCGCCGCCGGCCAGCACGAGTATATTTTTCATCATGGTCGGTCTCCGGCTTTGGCAAGGAGAAGGACTAAGGAGCGCGGCTCAACGCGGCACGTCGAACCTTGCAGGGATCGAGCGCTTGCCCAGCCGCAAATATCGTCCGGCGGGTCGAGATAGGTGTCGATACACCGTCGCCACGATTCGTGCGGCCGGTCGAGTACCGGGATTTCGAACTCGAGCGGCTCCCAGTATGCATTGATCATGATGTACAGGAGCAGCGGGTACCCGAATAGCCGGACCGTAGCCGCCAGTGTGTGAGATTCAGCGCTCCAGTCTGGCGTATTCAGTCTGACCCCGTGCCATTGGACCGGCTGTTGGCGCAGAAGTTCGTTCAAAGTCATATCGAGCCGCTCGACCGGCAGGTCGCGATTCATGCGGAGCGCGATGAGCTCTTGAACAAAGCGGTGAATATCCGCGTGCTTCTCGACCAGATTCCAGTCGAACCAGGAAATTTCAGCGTTTTGGCAGAAAGCGTTGTTGTTACCGCCCTGAGTGCGTCGCACCTCGTCACCCATCAGCAACATCGGCGTCCCGATCGCGAGCAAGGTCAGTGTCAGGAAGTTCTTGACTTGGCGGTTGCGCAGCCGCTCGATCTCGGGTTCTGCCGTTGGGCCTTCGACGCCGCAATTCCAGGAGAGATTATCGTCCGCCCCGTCGCGGTTCTCTTCTCCGTTCGCTTCGTTGTGCTTGCCATTGAAGGAAACCAGGTCGTTCAGCGTGAAGCCATCGTGGCAGGTGACGAAATTGATGCTCTGCTCCGCCTCGCGTTCTTCGTGTCGGTATACGTCAGGGCTCCCCGTCAGCCGGAAAGCCATTGCATGAGCGGTTCCGTTGTCGCCTTTGAGAAAGCCGCGAACGTCGTCCCGAAATCGCCCGTTCCATTCCTTCCAGCTATCGCCGACGAAGTGCCCGACCTGATAGAGGCCGGCGGCGTCCCAGGCTTCGGCAATCAACTTGACATTGGCGAGGATGGGGTCGGATTCGATATCCCAAAGAACCGGTGGCGACGCCATCGGCCGGCCATCCTGGTCACGAGTAAGGATCGAGGCGAGATCAAAGCGAAAGCCGTCGATATGCATCTCGCTCACCCAATAGCGGAGGCTGTCGAGGATCAATCGCCGGACAATCGGCTCGTTGGCGTTCAAGGTGTTGCCGCAGCCGGTATAGTCGGCGTAACGGGATTTGTCTTCTGCCAGGATGTAATAGGTGTCGTTCGCCAATCCTCGGAAACAAATGGTCGGGCCGTCTTCTTTGCCCTCTGTAGTATGGTTGTAGACGACATCCAGGATGACCTCAATTCCGGCGCGATGCAGCGCTTTTACCATGTCGCGAAACTCGTCAAGCGCGCCGAGCGGGTCCTGTCGGGAGCTGTACCCGTCATGCGGCGCAAAAAACGACAAGGGTTGGTATCCCCAATAATTACCGAGGCCCGGCGGACCGTCCTCTTCGTCGAAAGCAAAGAGCGGGAGGAGCTCGACAGCGCTGACACCGAGGTCCTGGAGATAGGGGATCTTCTCGATTAACCCGCCATAGGTGCCGCGTTTGCTCGGAGGCACACCTGAGCTTGGATGCCGGGTGAACCCGCCGACATGCATCTCGTAGATGATCGTCTGCGCAAAGGGCCGACCGAGCGGCGCGTCCCCTTGCCAGTTATAGGCGCTCGGGTCCACGACGATGCTCTTCAGCGCCGTAGCGGCATTGTCCCCCGGATGCCGTGCGGCTTCCCGGCTGCGCGCGTTCGGCCGGGCGATGCATTTCCCATAAGGATCCAGCAATACCTTGTCCGGATCGAAACGCAGCCCTCGCGCGGGATCGAACAGTCCGGCGATGCGGTAGGCATAGACTTGACCCGCGATGACGCCTGGTACAAAGACGTGCCAGTAATGGTAGGTGCGGTTGGTCCTCGGGTCGAGATCGATGACCCTAAAGGGCACCGGCGCGTCCACGTCCTCGAACAGCAGCAACTGCGCTGCGGTACCGTGCTTGGCGAACACACTGAAATTGGCGCCGCCGGGGACGAGAGTGGCACCAAGCGGAAAGCTCTTGCCTTCTTGGCCAATCGAGGTCTTCATCCGCCGGTGCCTACGCGTTTGTGACGATCTGCTGTGCCTCCTCTACGATCGCCTGCAAGTGCTGTTCATCCTTGAAGCTTTCGGCGTAGATCTTGTAGACGGCCTCCGTCCCCGAGGGGCGTGCCGCAAACCAGCCGTTTCGGGTCACGACCTTCAATCCTCCAAGGGGGGCGTCGTTCCCTGGGGCGCGGGTGAAGGTTGCCACGATCGGCTCGCCGGCCAAGTTCGACGCCTTGACCGCTTGGGGCGATAGTCTTTCCAGCTTTGCCTTCTGCTTCGGTGTCGCTGGCGCGTCGATCCGTGTATAGAAGGCGGTCCCGAACTCAGCTGTTAGCGCGCGGTAATGCTCGCCCGGGTCCTTGCCGGTGCGGGCGGTGATCTCGGCCGCCAGCAGATTCATGATCAAGCCATCCTTGTCGGTCGTCCATACGCTGCCGTCACGCCGCAAGAAGCTGGCCCCGGCGCTCTCCTCGCCGCCAAAGCAGCACGAGCCGTCGAACAGACCCGGCGCAAACCATTTGAAACCGACCGGCACTTCGAACAGGCGGCGCCCGAGCTTCTGCACAACGCAATCGATCATGCTGCTGCTGACCAGGGTCTTCCCGACCGCCGCCACCACCGGCCAGTCAGGGCGATGCGTCAGTAGATAAGCGATCGCCACGGACAGGTAGTGGTTTGGGTTCATCAGCCCTGCAGCGGGGGTAACAATACCGTGCCGGTCGGCGTCCGCATCATTGGCGAAGGCCACCCGGTAGCGATCCTTGAGGCCGACGAGCCGGGCCATTGCGTAAGGACTGGAGCAGTCCATGCGGATAGCGCCGTCGTGGTCGACGGTCATGAACGAGAAGGTCGGATCGACCTGCGGGTTGATGACGGCGATGTCCAGCTTGTAGACGGCGTTGATCGGCTCCCAGTAATGAACGGCAGCGCCGCCAAGCGGGTCGACGGCGATCTGGAGCGCGGCGCCGCGAATTGCATCCATGTCGATGACATTGCGCAAATCGTTGACGTAGGGCAGGAGGAAATCTTCCTCGTGCGTCGTCTCCGCCCTGATCGCAATGGTGAAAGTCACTCGCTCCACGCCGGCATTGTCGTTGCGCAGAAGCTCATTGGCCCTGTTTTCGATCCACTTGGTTAACATCTGTATCCGCCGGCCCGCCGTTGGTCGGGTTGTACTTGAACCCGCCGTCTTCCGGCGGGTTGTGCGAGGGCGTGACGACGATGCCATCGGCGAGGTGCTCTGTTCGCAGCCGATTGCGGACGAGGATCGCCCGTGAGATCACCGGCGTCGGCGTCACACCGTCATCCCGCTGAATCATGGCCTCGATGCCGTTTGCAGCTAGCACTTCGAGCGCAGTTCGCTGCGCCGGCCCTGAAAGCGCGTGCGTGTCCTTTCCCATGTAAAGCGGGCCGCTGGTACCCTGGGATTTGCGGTACTCACAGATGGCTTGCGTGATGGCGAGGATGTGAGCTTCGGTGAACGACCCGCGGTACGGCGAACCGCGATG
>VAZT01000180.1 GCA_005884825.1 Alphaproteobacteria bacterium | reverse complement strand
CTACTAGGCCGGCAGGCGACATCTACATTGCCAATCTGATGCCTGGGTGTTATAGCGGTTCTCCGATGGCAATAGCCGGCTGCGAATGGATGATCGACGATCGTAGTTTTGGCGGTAAGCATTTGCCTCGGAAAATATTAATCCGGGTTGGGAACGCGGCGCGGGGGTAAGAAGTGCAGCGCGTTTTTTTCGGAGCTTTGTTGGCCGCTGCCGTGCTTTCGACGGCAGGATGCGGCGGTGCACCCGAGCTGCCGCCGGCGCCGCCGGCTTCCTCATTGCCATCGGCCGAGTACCGCATCGGGACTTCCCTCGCCCGCGAATACGAGCAGCGGCTCGGCAAATACATCCGGGAGCCGCTCGTCACGGTTATCGTGTCGGGCTTCGTCGGTCCGATCCCGGACCAGGTGCGCATCATAGGCGAAGCATCGCAGCCGCGCTCGCTTCCCTATCGTGCAGATATGACGGTGCTCGACGCGATGATCGCGGTCGGTGGGCTCACCCGATATGCCGCGGGGAACGACAGCCTCATCATTCGCACCGTCAATGGCGTACAGACCACTTACGCGGTGCACCTCAGAGACTTGATCCGGGATGGTGATATAACTAGCAATGTCGCGCTTCAGCCAGGCGACATTCTGATTATTCCGCAACGCCTGTTTTAACCTATGCTGTTTTTTGGCCGGAGCAGCCTGTCGTCGCCGGGGGGACCGCAGCACAGTCGTCCGGAACGGATGTTTGAACTCGTTCCACAAGGTTGGAGCCATTCATGAGGTTTCTACCGCCGCAAGCCATACCGCTCCTGCATGCAGTGTGGCGCCATAAATGGTTGGGCGTCGCGACGGCGTGGCTCGTCTGCACCGCCGGATGGATCGGTGTGGCGCTGGTGCCGACGAAATACGAATCGTCGGCGCGGGTCTATCTCAATGCCGATCCGCTGTTAACGCCGTTGCTGAGGGGGCTGGCCGCGGATACCGATCCGACCCGCCAGCTCGATTTTATGCAGCGGACGCTCCTGAGCCGGCCGAACCTGGAGCAGCTCGTCCGGCTGACCGATCTGGACATCGGAGTTACCAACGCCGAGCAAAAAGAGGCGCTGTATAAGCGGTTGGCGAGCGATGTTTCGGTCGCACCGGTGACGCTGAATCTGCTCACCTTGTCTTATCGCGACCAGGATCCCAACACGGCGAAGAACGTCGTCCAGTCGCTGCTGACGATCTTCGCCGAGAAGACGGCGGGAAGCAGCCGAGCCGATATGGATAACG
The DNA here is from genome assembly GCA_005884825.1 of Alphaproteobacteria bacterium. GTDB lineage: Bacteria > Pseudomonadota > Alphaproteobacteria > ATCC43930 > CGMCC-115725 > AP-15. The sequence continues at coordinate 6,166 of VAZT01000180.1, read as the reverse complement.
CGCAGCGTTTCCTGGACACCGAAATCAACTCGTATCGAGACCAGTTGCGGGCCGCCGAGAAGCGGCGATCCGAGTTGGCGCAGAAGTACCCGGACATCGTCTCCAACCGGGCCCCGGACTCGGCAGCGGATGGAGACGGTAGCCTCAGCAGGCTTGACCAAGCGCGCGCCGTGGTTCACCGCCTACAACTCGAACTCGCAGACACCGTGACGAAGCGGGACGCGCTGCAGAACCAACTGGCTGCAGTCCCGGCGATGCTGAGCGTCGACAGGGCACCGCAGGTAATCGTCAACGGCGGCCGACTTTCCCCAATCGAGGAGCGACAGCAGGAACTCCGCCGTAACCTCGACTCTATGCTGCTGAAGTACACCGAAGACCATCCGGATGTGAAGGCCACTCGGAAGCAGCTCGCGCAGCTCGAGGCCGACGCAGCGAAAGCGTCGAGCGGCTCCGGAAAATCCGGCGGCGGGACGAAGGGCGAGGTCGCCAACGCGGTCTATGAACAGATCAAAGTCAGGCTGGTCGACACCGAGGCGGCGCTCGCCGCCGTGCAGCGGCGCCTCGACGAGGCTCAATCCGATCAGGAGCGAATCCAAAGAGTCGCCGCCTCGGCTCCGGGCGTGCTGATACAAGCACAAGACCTCGACCGCGACTATTCGATCCTGAAGCGAAACTATCAGGAACTGGTGGCGCGGCGCGAAGCCACTGCGATCGCCAACGCCGCCGATACAAAGACGGAGAAAATTCAGTTCCGCATTGTCGATCCCCCGCAGGTGCCGATCCTTCCGGCCGCTCCCAACCGTCCGATGCTCGTTTCCATGGTGCTGCTTTTCGGGATCGGCGGCGGCTTAGCCGTGCCTTTGGCATTGACCCAGATCGACCGCTCGTTCGCGACCATCGGGCAGTTGCGCAATTTGGGGCTGCCGATACTCGGAAGCGTGTCTCGGCTGTCGCTCGGGGCGGCGCGGCGGCGCGCCGTCATCCAATTGGCGGGCGTATGCGCGAGCGCGTTTCTTCTGATCGCGGTATATGGAACCTTGATCGCTTTGAGCATGGGGCTCCGCACGATGGGCATCTCTTAAATGGCAGAAACGGTTGGACTGATCGAACGGGCGGCAGCACTGCTGCGCCAGCAGGAAGCTGCCGAGCCCGCCGCACCCATCGCGCCTCGCAAGGCCGCCGGCGTACCGGCTTTAACGTCCACCGGTCCGGAGCTGGTGCTCGATCGCGGCAGGCTCGCCGGTTTCGGGGTTGCGATCCCGTCCGCTGCCCGTTCGCGGACAGTGGAGGAATTCCGCCTCGTCAAGCGAAACCTGGTTGGCGCGTGGTCGCAGAGAGATTTGATGGCCGATCGTCGCGCAAGCCGGCTGATCATGGTGACGAGTGCACGGCCGGGCGAGGGAAAGACGTTTACGGCGCTCAACCTGGCTCTGGCATTCGCATCCGAACGCAGTGTCAAGGCACTGTTCGTCGATGTCGACACGCAGCATTCCACGATGCCACAGATACTCGGGATCGGCGGACAACAGGGCATCGTCGACATACTCGCCGGAAACCTCGCATTACCGGAGGTACTGATCCAGACTAACATTCCCAATCTGATGATCCTACCGGCGGGCCGGGGCGGGCCGCATGTACCCGAACTGCTGTCGAGCCCGGAGATGGGCGCTCTGTTGGATGAGTTGACCCAGCGGCTTCCGGATCACTATCTCATCATCGACACGCCGCCCTGCATGGCGAGCAGCGACGCCGCGGCGCTGGCGCCGTTGGTCGGGCAAATCGTGTTCGTCGTCGAAGCGAACAACACCCAGCAGGGAGAGATCGAAGCCGCACTCAGCACGCTCAGCACTTGTCCCCGGATCAGCCTTCTGCTGAACAAGAGCGATAGCCTAGCCACCGAGCATTTTGGCTCCTATGGGTACAATTATCACTCCGATAGCAGGAGCGATGAGGCGCGTTCGTCCGAAATCGCATAAGGGCCTTGCGGCAGGCGCATTTTGGCCGTGGCACTTTGCTCTGTGCCCGCTGCTGGTCTTCGGCACCACGGCGGCGATCCCTGCGGCGGCGCAGACGAGCGAGGGCGGCGGGGCACCAGGCGCGGCGGGGGCGTCGGGCGCGAGTCCCGAGGCTGGCCCGGCCGTTACCGGCGGCGGAGCTGTAACCACCCCGGCTCTGCCCGGGCCAGTACCCGAGACCTTGCCGCCTCCGTCTATTAGCGGGCTTGGCGTTCCGAACGCGGCCGCGCCGCCCTATTCGGTCAATAATCAAATCCCAACCCTGACCTCTCCCCCGACGCTCCGCCTGCAGCCTTACGCTGGGGTCGTGCCGCTGCAGGCTTACGATCCCAACGCGCCGGCTGTCCTAATCCAGCCGAGTGTATCGCTCGGCGAGACCTTCACAGATAATGTCAATTACGTCCATTCCCCGCGAAAATTCGCTGCCATTACACAGCTCGGAGGGGGCGTATCGGTCTCAGTGGATACCCCGCGGCTGCAAGCCGTCGCGACCGGTCAAGGCAGCGAATACATTTATCTGCCGAGCTCAAACTCCACTCCGAACCAGCCTACCGGCAGCCTGTATGCTAACGGCCATGCCACGATTTATCCCGACCTGTTCTATGTCGATGCTCAGAGTTCGTTAATCCCGTCGACCACCTTGCCCGGCTTTGGCTTTCAGAATCTCTCGACATTGCCGAGAAACCAGCAAACTCTGCAATTTACCAACAATATCTCTCCGTATCTAATCAAATCGTTCGGTTCATGGGCAGATACGGAGCTGCGTTACACCTTCAGCTCGTGGAATTATGGCGGAAACACGTTCGTTACGACCTCACCGTCAACACCCGGTCTGAACAACCTCGCTTCCTCGACCCTGAACGAAGGAACTTTCATCGCGGTTACGGGCCAGGACTTTCAGAAGACGGTCGTGCGGTTCACAGCGGACGCCGCCGAACTCAATGGGTCATTCGCGAACCAAGCCACTCAGGTCAGCGCGTTTAACGATTTCCAGTACAATTTTACCCCGATGATTGCCGCTCTCGGGCGGGCCGGTTATCAGAACCTACGCTATCCTGGTTCGCCGGCAGCGACATTTTCAGGGGCGACCTGGCTTGCCGGCGGACGTCTTGGCACGGTCGGGCCGGATCAGCCGGCCTATGTCGCGCTGCTATATGGCAGGCAGCAAGGTGTGTATGGGATTACCGGCTCCTCCCAGGTAAATATCACGCCGACGTTGGTCTTTTCCGCGAACGCGGTCCAGGGGGTGTCCTCGCAAGGGCAATTCTTTGCATCTAACCTCGCAACCTCAACCCTCAGTCCATCCGGCGGCATCGTCAATCAATCGAGTGGTCTGCCAGTCGCGTTATCCAGCCCGGGTTTGGGGATATCGAACAATGTCTACCGCCAGCACATTTTCACCGCCGGGTTAAGCGACTCGCTGCCGCCCAACTACTATTCGCTTTACGGGTCCTACGCTGAGCAGCAGTCATTAACCACCGGCGCCAGCGCTCCCACCAAGAGCCTCGGCGTAAATTTCACTTACTCACGCGATATTAGGCCGGATGTCAACGGGTACGCCTCGCTCGGGGTTTCCAATTCGGTCAATTCTCCAACCGTAGTCCCAGGGACCACGACCGTCAATTTTAGCCAAACGACCAGTTACAACAACGTTTACGCCACCGTCGGCCTAAACACTGTTCTGGGGCGCACCCTGACAGGTTCGATCATCTACACTTTTTCGTATAATACGAACGGGACTGTTCTCGCCGGCGGCCGCAACGGCGACGTATTCGTCAATCAATTACAGTTTCTGTTGAGCAAGACGTTTTAACGGCCATGTACGCCCAATTTTACGGCCTTACGATACCGCCGTTTCAGCTCACTCCGGACGCCCGTTTTTTTTACGAAAGCACGGTGCATCGGCAGGCCATGGCCTATTTGGTGTATGGTCTGCATCACGCCGAAGGCTTCATCATCATCACCGGAGAAGTCGGCGCCGGCAAGACCATCCTGGTCGACAACCTGCTCTCGACCATTGACCAGAGCAATTTCATCGTCGCCAAGATCGTCACGACTCAGCTGGCCGGAGACGACTTGCTGCTTTTGGTTGCGGGTGGCTTCGGCATCGCCAAAGAGGGATTGGCCAAGGGGTCGCTGCTGCAGCGCATCAACGACTTCGTCCTGGCGCAGCAGCGCAACGGCAGACGCGTATTGCTGATCGTCGACGAGGCGCAGAACCTGTCCTTCGAGGCCCTCGAAGAGCTGCGCATGCTGTCCAACATCGTAGTCGACAGGACCATGGCGTTGCAGAGTTTTTTGCTTGGGCAGCCGCAGTTCCGCGCCATTCTCGGCAGTCCGCGGTTGGAGCAATTGCGCCAGCGAGTGACCGCGGCCTACCATTTGGGACCGTTGAGCGAAGCCGAGACCAAGGCGTATGTCGAGCACCGGCTGCGCCGGGCAGATTGGAAGGGGGATCCGGAATTCACCGACGATTGCTTTCCGTTGATTTACCGGCACACCGGAGGGGTCCCTCGGCAGATCAATACTTTGTGTTCGAGATTGCTGCTCTTCGGCTTCCTGGAGCAGCTCCATACGATTGAGGCCAATGCAGTCGACAAGGTGGCCAAAGACCTGCGCGAGGAAATCGCCGTCGTCACGACCGACGCCATCGGCGGTTCGACCACCGGCGCGCCTAACGGCAAATCGGAGACGGCCTCGCAAATAACCGAGCGCCTCAGCATGCTCGAAGAGCAAGTCGATCGGCATGGACGCGTCATCAAGCGCGCAATTGAAATCGCGACCAGCTATTTCCAGAGCGAACGGCCGTGAGCCAGCCGATCGAGGCGCTTCGGCAGCTGGCTGGCGACTGGATGGGGCAGGCTGCGGCCGACCGGCCGGTCGAAGAAACCTCCCGCAAGCGGATGCGCTGCGGTTTCGCCAACGCAATGACGATCGATGTCGAGGATTATTTTCAGGTCGAAGCCTTCGCCTTGACGATCGACCGGAGCGACTGGGAAAGTCTGCCGCGCCGAGTAGAACGCAACACCGAGCGCCTGCTCCAGATTCTGGCCGAGAGCGGGGTCGAGGCGACCTTCTTTATCCTGGGATGGGTGGCAGAGCGGCATCCTCAGCTGGTTCGGCGCGTGCTGGCGGAAGGGCACGAGCTGGCGAGCCATGGCTTCGGCCATCTGCGGGTAGATCGCCAATCGCCGGAAGAATTTCGTGACGACGTGCGCCGCGCCAAGCACGTCCTCGAGGACCTTGGCGGCGCGCCGGTCCGCGGCTATCGCGCTCCGACCTTCTCGATCGGCGGCGGCAACAAATGGGCGCACGCAATCCTCGCGGAGGAAGGCTATTCCTACAGCTCCAGCGTGTATCCGGTGAAGCACGATCTCTACGGGACGCCGGAGGCGCCGCGAACGCCTTTTTCACCGGCGCCGGGCATGCTGGAAATCCCGCTCACCTCGGTCAGAATACTCGGGATCGACATGCCAGCCTCGGGCGGCGGCTATTTCCGCCTGCTGCCCTATCCCTTGACCAGAGGGCTGCTGCACTATGCGAGGCGAGTGAACCGCTCGCCAGCCGTTTTCTATTTGCACCCTTGGGAGATCGATCCTGAGCAGCCGCGCCAGCAATCGGCGCCGTGGAAATCACGGTTTCGCCACTACTTGAACCTGGACCGCACAGAACCACGGCTGCGGCGGCTGCTCCGCAATTTTAACTGGACACGCATGGACCGGCTTTTTCTCGGCGACGAGAGAGGGCTGTTCCCGGTCATTGGGTCTTGGACGGATCGCCAGCAAGCCTCACCGTAAGATCGTTCCGACCCGGCGACGAGCAGCGCTGGGACGAGTTCGTGCGGGGGCATCCGAGCGGAACGTTCTTTCATCTTGCCGGTTGGAGGCGGGTCCTCGAGCGTGCCTTCCGCCACCCGACGCATTACCTGATTGCCGAGCGCGGCGGGACCATCGCCGGCGTCTTGCCGCTCACTCATGTGAAATCCCTGCTGTTCGGTTCGTCTCTGATATCGAATGCGTTCGCGGTGCGCGGCGGCCCGATCGCCACCGATGACGAGAGCCTGCGCGCGCTCGAACGCGAGGCCGTCCGGCTCATGGAGGTTCTTGCCGTCCCGGTGCTCGAATTGCGCGATTTCTCTGGCAGCCGGGACG
>VAZT01000179.1 GCA_005884825.1 Alphaproteobacteria bacterium | reverse complement strand
GGCCATGCAGCGCATCGCCGGTGAAACCGGTGCGGTGATCGGCGGCACGCTCTACGGTGATTCGCTCTCCCCCGCTGGCGGCGAGGCAGACACCTACATCGAGATGCTGCGCCACGACGTGTCTACGCTGAAGGCCGGCATGTTGCGGAACTGAGCCATGCTTCTGGCAGCGGCGTGGCGGCGCCTGCTGGTTGCGGGTGTGGCGGTGGCCGTCCTGTGGGTTGCCGTCCTGTGGGTCGCACCAACGACGCCGTCAACGGCGCCGGCGCAGCCACCGGTGCGGGTGGCGACGCAGCCGACGGCTGCTGCGGTGCCCGAAAGCGGTGCGTTGCGTGCCGTTGTCCGCTCCGGTCTGGCGGCGCCGGGCGGCGGCCGCTTCGACCGGTTCGATGTCACTGCGCAGCCGATCGTCGCGCCGGTCAACGGGCGAGGCCAGGTCGCCTTCTACGCGACCGTGCTGCGATCGCCGGCGCGCGAGGGAATCTTCATCGCCGAAGGGGGCCACGCGACAAAGGTGGTGGCATTCGGCGATGACTTGCCGGGGGGCGGCACGCTCGCGGGGTTCGGGGCGCATCCGCTGCCGGCACTGAATGGCGCTGGGCATGTGGCGTTCGGGGCGCAGGTCGCCGGCGGGCGGGCGACCGACGGAGTCTTCCTCGCTAGCGCAGACGGGCTGCAGGCGATCGCGCTTGCCGGCGACAACGCCCCCGGGGTGCCGGCTGGCGTCTTGGTTGGGTTCGACGCGCCGACGGTGAATGACAACGACGAATTGGCTTTCGTAGCCGAAGTGCGGCGCGGACGCGACGTTCTCGATGTGCTGTATTTCTGGAACGGACGGCGACTACAGCGGCTGGTGGCGGAAGGCGACCGGCTGCTGCGCATCGGCGGGGTGATGGACAAGATCGGCGAGCCGGCGCTGAACAATAGCGGCGTCGTCGCCTTTCCTGCCGCGATCTTCAAGGGCCCGGCGCTCGGCGGCATTTTCATTGCGGGTGCGCGCGATCTGCGTTTGCTGGTTGGGACGGGTGACCGGGCGCCGAGTGGAGCGATGATCCTGCGCTTCTCCGAGCGGGTGGCGATCGACGACAACGACGCGATCGCGTTCGGCGCCTATCTTGGCAAGGACGAGATCACACGCGAGGCGGTGCTGCGGATCGGGCCGGAGGGCCTGGCCGAGGTCGCCGTCGAGGGGGCGCCGGCTCCGGGCGGGGGGCGCTTTGCGGGTTTCGGTCCCTGGCCGACAGTGGGACCGGACGGGGTAATGGCGTTCATTGCGGCCCTCGATGGCGGGCCTGGACCTCTCGCCGCCTTCGCGGGGGCCACAGGCGATATCAGGCAGGTCGCGACCATGGGCGAAACGCTGCCACAGGGCGAGTTGCTCGGTCGCTTCGCACTCAATGCAGTCGCCGTGGCGGGACCGGGCGGCGCGCTGACTTTCGCGACAGTGGCGCAACGGGAAGGGGACAGCAACGCGATCTACTGCCACTGTCCCGGTCCTGCACGCTGAGGACGCGAATCTGAGCTGCGAGTTGGCTGATGGCCGTGCGGCCCCACTCATGGATGAACTTCGAAAACACGCCGCAGCCGGGGTCGTGTTTCAGTTCTCCCCCGCCATTGTTGTTGATGCGGGCGATCTGCGGTACTCTGTACTCACTGCCTTCGGGGGGCGGCCCAAGCGGGCGCGAGCATGATTGGTTCTTGCAATTCGTCCCGCCGGACATCTCTCCGCCGTGCGGCCCTCGCACAATTGGCTCTGGCGGGGATTGTGCCGGCGGTCGCCGCGGCGCCGCTGACCTTGCAGGTCGAAGTGTCTGACACCCTGCCGGGATTTCACATCGGCGCCTTCCCGGGTTACCTGGCGCTGCACATGACAGAGGCTCGCCTCCGTGATTGGCGCTTTGAGCCAGCGGCGGACAAGCGCCCCGCACCCGACCGCGTCGAATGGACCTTCAAAATGAACCCGTATGCCGGGGGGGAGGTGCACAATTTTATACGCCCGCGCATGGCCGAAAGGATCTTCGGCGCATACCGACCAGTGACGATCGAGGCCCGACTTTTTCTAAACGGGCAATACCAGACTCTCGTCGAGAAGCAGGCGGTTATTCAGGGCGGTCCCCGCGATCCTGATATTGCCGCGGCGGTGACCAGCCTCACACAAGATCTCCTCGGACCTGAGGGTGCTTTTCATGCCATCGGCACCGGCCGGGCTCCGACGCAAGGACCCCGATAGGCCCAGTGAGATTACACCTCCCAGAGCAGGCTTTCCCGGTCTAGAGGGGGCCCTGATTCTTCGTGCGGGTAGGCTTCTCTGCGCTGGTGATCGTCCTCGGCGCCTCGTTCGGAGCCGCTAGTGAACCTGTCGCCGCGCAGGAGAAAGGGTTTTTCGAACGAGAGACGCTTAGCGGAGGTTGGGCCGGGCTACGCAAGCAGCTGCTAGACGCAGGTGTCGAGCTCGGTCTCAACGATATCGCCGAAACCTTATCCAACCCCACTGGCGGCATAAGGCGGCTGACGATCTACCAAGGTCTGGTTGCGGCATCTCTGAAGCTTGACCTCGAAAAAACCGCGGCTTGGCCAGGGGCGAGCCTTTATGTTGATGGATACCAGATCAGCGGGCGCGGCTTATCGCGGAACGCGATCGGTAACCAGCTGGCCGTCAGCACCATCGAGGCTCTGCCGTCGACGCGTCTCCACGATTTGTGGCTGCAGCAGGATTTCCTCGAGAGTCAAGCCTCGTTTCGCATCGGGCAAATCGCCTTCGACGACGAGTTTTACATCAGCCGATACTCGGCAATCTTCGTCAACTCGACGTTCGGTTGTCCGGACAGCTTATCCAGCGACTTGCCGAGGGGCGGGCCGTGCTATCCATTTGCCGTTCCAGGCGCCCGGCTCCGAGTTGCGCCAACGAGCAATTTGACCCTGTCTGCTGCGGTGTTCAACGGCAGTCCGGCGCCTCTCGGGCCGGAAGATCCGCAGGTCCTCAACTCAAGCGGCACCAACTTTCTGATCGGCGAGGGTGGCTTCATGCCAATTGTCGAACTTGCTTACTCGTTCGACGAGGAGCCCATTTCTTCGCTCCACCTGAGCGACATCAAAGTCGGTGCCTGGTATCACACGGGAGAATTCCCCGATCAGCGCCGGGATAGCTCGGGGCTCTCGCTCGCCGACCCAGCGAGCAATGGCATGCCCGCCAGGCATGGCAGCAATTTCGGGGCCTATTTGGTGATGAACAAGATGGTGTGGCGCCGCCCCGATACGGCGACCCAGGGTTTGGCCGCCTTCCTCCGCCTCGGCTATGCCCCTCCCGACCGCAATCTGTTCAGCTTCGAGGTGGATGCCGGCCTCACCTTCAAGGGCCTCTTCCCGAACCGCGAGCTCGATGTGCTGGGCCTTGGCGCGGCTTATGGGCGGATTGGCTATGCCCGCCGGTTGGATCAGGATCAGGTCGTCTTCACCGGTATCGGGCAACCAATACGCGATTATGAGGGTGTGCTCGAGATCACCTACCAAGCCCGCATTGCGCCATGGTGGCTTCTGCAGCCGGATCTGCAACTCGTTTGCAATCCCGGCGGTTATATACAGGCACCCCCACTAGCGCCGGTGAGGCAGCCGATCCGCAACGCTTTGGTGATCGGTCTTCGATCCGGTATCACTTTTTAGGGTTCCGTCAGCGAACCGGCGGTTTCGGACCGTCTGTTCGTGCTTCCGCCGGTATGAACCAGAAATCGCCGTCGACGCACTCGGAGACGGGCGCGAGGCTTGCCTCGGGTTCGAAACGGAACGCGCGGTAACCGCGCGCCGCCAGAAAGGCGAAGGCGTCCTCGAGCCGGTCCCCGGCACGTGCGAGCGCCGGACCGCTCAGCTCCAACAGCAGCCGCGGTCGGAAACGTGCGAGCGTGTTCTCGGCTCCTTGCAGCAGGCGCAGCTCCCATCCCTCGATGTCGGCCTTGATGAAATCGAGGCGATCGAGATCGAGCGTTTTCACCACACGATCGACCGTCGTCAGCGCCACAATCTCCTGAGCGACCGCGCGCCAGCGCTCTGAAGGCTTTCCCAAATGGGAAAGGCCAAACCCCAAGCTGCCGCTGCTCTTGAGCGGGATCGTAAGGGTGTGGAGCCGAACCTCGGAGCCGAGCGCAATCGGCACGACGGCCACATTCGACAATCGGTGCAGCCAGACGACCGTCCGCAGGATCGAGCGGGCATAGCTGCCCGGCTCGAAGGCGTAGACCCGCCCACGATGGGCAGCGCGTGCGAACAGCTTGGTGTATTGCCCGGCATGGGCCCCCACATCGAAGACAACAGCGGTCGGGGGCACCAGCCGCGCGATCGTCGGCGCGAGCGCGCGGTGATGCTGCTGCGTCGTCGCCTTAAGCAGGTGAGCTAGAAAACTTCCCGAGAGACGCCAATGATAAGGATGAACCTGCAAACCCAGCCAAGCCTCTACAGTGTCATTCCGAGGCGCCCCTTGCGCGGGGATCGCTCGCAATGACAGTTGGAATGTGTGGTGCAACCTGATCGGAGCTGCTCTAATCAGCGTTTTTCGTGCGGCTGGTCAAGGCACGAGCTGGACGTCCCACGTCTTCGCCGGTGGGACATCCGCGCGGTTCCACCAGCCGCCACCCAAGGCCTGGAAGAGTGCGGCGTGTCGGCATAGCGGGCAGCCTGCGCCTGCACCAGGGCGATCAGTGCTATTTGGTAAGTGTATTGGACACTCAGCAGCCCGAGATAGCCGATCGCGCCGAGCTGCAACTGGCGGCGCGCGATCTCCAGACTCTTGAAGGCGGCGCGCTCTGCCGCATATGCCGCCTTCAGGGTGTCGGCATCCGATTGCAGGGCGTGCAGCGCATCGGCGACATTCTGGAAGGCGGTGATGACCTTGCTGCGATACAGGCGATCAGCCAGACAGTGTTTTGCGCCTGAGCGAATTCAGTCGTTTGAATCTCGAACAGTGGTGCTCCCGCCTCGACTCGATCGCCGAGCTTGGCGAGCAGCTTGATGACCCGCCCGGAGTATTGGGAAGACACCGGCGTGGTCACATCGTCGTCGATCGCGATATTGCCTTCCGTCACCTGTTCGGGACGAAAGCTCACGAGGCGAATCGGCTCGATCTTGAACCCAGCCCATTGTCTTTGGCGGGCTTAAAGGTCCCGCGCGCCTCTTCCGACGGCGCGGGATGGGTACGTTTGGCCGGATCTGCGACATTCTTTCCGATAACCACGCAAAGATTGCAACACCAACGAATAGGGCGAGGATCGCAATCGGTTCACGCCGTATTATTCCTCGATCGTCACCATACGACGCTGGGCTTCGGTGACGTGCGGCCGGCGACCCTTCGCCGGCGAAATCATCAAAGCGTCGCGCGCCGCAGCTGAGAGCCTGCAAAATAGCGGCTGCATGGGGCTTCGCGACGCGCCCCAGTTCTAGCCCTGGGGCAGGCTCTTCGGGCGCTCTCAGCATGAGGTAAGTCTTTGATGGCAATTAGAGAATACCGTCGTCCTGAGGAGCCGCCGCAGGCGGCTTCTCGAAGGACGCACTGAGCTTGTTCACTTCGACCCGCAACTCCTTCCACGGGCTTTTGAAGTTCGCGACGACCGGTTTTCCCAATTTGCCAGGGATCGCTCATAGCGTTAACCTTGCTGTACTCAGAAGACGGAGACAGCCGATGCCCTACCCGGTGGTTTTTGTGCACGGATACTCGGACAAGGGCGCCTCCTGGGCGGCCTGGCGCGAGATATTGCGCCATCGGCTCGGTCTCAACGACACGGATATGCGCACCTGCACCTACATCTCGCTGAACAACGAAGTCACGATCAAAGACCTGGCCGAGGCGTTCGACCGCGCCCTGGCCACGCAAGGGGGCCTCGATTCCGACGCGCCCTTCGACGCCATGGTGCATTCCACCGGCATGCTGGTCGTGCGCTCGTGGCTGGCCGCCGATCCGCTGCGCGGCAAGCGGCTGAAGCGGTTGATCGCGCTGGCGCCGGCGACTTTCGGCTCGCCGCTGGCCAAACAAGGGCGCAGCTGGCTCGGCTCGGTCTTCAAGGGCAACAAGCAGCTCGGCCCCGATTTTCTGCAGGCCGGAGACCGCATTCTCGACAACCTCGAACTCGCCAGCTCGTTTACCTGGAGGCTCGCCGAGGAAGACGTGTTTACCGCGCCGCCGCGCTATGACGGCGGTCCCGAGACGCCCTATGTCTTCGTGTTCTGCGGCACGAGCACGTATTCGGGTCTGCGTGAGATCGTCAACAAACCCGGTACGGACGGGACCGTGCGACGCGCCGGCTGCGGGTTGAGCGTGCGCGCGATCGAGCTCGACATGACCGAGAAGGGCATGGTCGCGCGCCGGACGGCGACGGACCCCGCCGGGGCGGCGGATCCCCGGCCGCACCGGGTCGTCGCCGATAAATGGCTCGACGTATTGATCCCGGTGCACCTCGTCGGTGATCCCGCCGGACCCGACAAGGTGAACCATGCGACGATCCTCAGCAACCCGCCGACCGAACTGCAGGATCTCGTCATCGCCGCTTTCGAAATGACGGCAGCGGCCAGCGACGCCGACGCCGGCTACCGCGCATGGCTCGAGAAGGCCGATGCCGAAGGCCGCTTCAAGAGGATCGGGGAGCAATACCAGCAATTCATCGTCCATGCCGTAGACGAGCGGGGGGATCCGATTACAGACTATAATCTGCAGCTGTTCCGCGGCGATGGGGCGCAGTCGCAGATTGCGGAATTCGACGCCGAGGTCGACGTCTACAGCAGCGATCCGAGCTATCGCTGCTTCCATGTCGACGTTGCTGATCTGGTTCCCCGGCAGGGACGGCTCTCACCCGGCCTGACAATCCGCATCATCGCGTCGTCCGGCACTCCCTATGTCGGCTACATCGGTCACGGCTACGAAGAACAGATCGAGCCGGGCTCGTGGGACGCGTCATTGCATTTCGAGGGGGCCGCGCTGGACCAGATCGCGTTCTTCCGCCCCTACACGACGACCTTGATTCGACTCTATCTCGAACGTCAGGTTTTGCCGCCGGATCGCACGATCCCTTGCGCGCTGCTGACCTGGGACGCCCTGGCTTAAGGCCACCTGCAAGAGGGAGCAAGTCGTGGCAGAT
>VAZT01000178.1 GCA_005884825.1 Alphaproteobacteria bacterium | reverse complement strand
GGATCGCCAGATGCTCGAAGCCGCCATCGCGCGGGCGAAATGCTATTAACCGCGCATTTTCGGCATCGGCGAGCGGGACGCGCGCCTCGGCGACGCGTTCGAGCCCGGCGGTCGCCGCGTCGCGCTTGAATACGGCGGAGGCATCGATGACCGCGAGATCCCCGCGGCGCGCAAAAAGCACAGTTTCGCTTTTTCCGGCGCGCAGTACGAGCGCTGCCGGCAGTAGCGACGCAAGCTTTGCCAAAGCAACCGCGGCAAGCGCGCCGCCTTTGGCGGGCAGCGGCTCGGGACCGAAACCGGGCGGCTCTGCACCGAGCGAAGCTCCCGGGTCGGCGAGGTTGCGGATAACCGCCGCGGGCAATTCGTCCGAGACCGAGATCGTCAAGGCACCCGACAGTTCGTCGCGCGCAGCAAGACCGAGCGCTACGGCCCGCCGGCGCGTCAGAACCACCCGTGCCGGCGCCCGCGAGATTTGGCGCAGCCGCTGCAGGTTCTCTTTGGTCGCCAGCTCGGCGGCGACCGCAAGAACATTGATCTCGTCGTCGCGGATCAGCACCGGCTCCCCGCGGCGCAGCGCGGTGATGGCCTCCCCAAGTGATAGCTGTGCGGGCGTCCTGGACTCGAGCACTCTCTTCTCCTTGCAGCCCTGCATCATATGGCGTGCCGCGGGTTGTGCCAGCAACCTTATTCGATCTCACCTATGCGGCCGATTAGACAGCAGAATGACAATGTCGGCGGCAAATGAATAGGCCAGAAGCCCGAGCGCCGCAGCGCAAACGGCCGCTGCCCAGCCCGCCCAAGTCGCGGGGACCAACGCAATCATCAGGCCGATGCTTTGGACGACGGCGATCGTCTTGCGGCGCCGATCGGCGATCCGTCGCGTCGGCAACGGGCGGCGCAACAGCGGAAAGGCGAGCGCCGCGGCGAGATAGAGATAACGCATGCCGCCGATCGCGAGCACCCAATAGGGAACGGCCTGCGCCTTTACGACGGTTATCGCGAGCACGAGGATGGCAAACGCATCGACTTCCATGTCGAAACGTGCGCCAAAGGCGGAAGCCAAGCCCTGGCGCCGGGCCGCCCATCCATCGGCGCCGTCGAGCATCAGCGCGGCCGCGGCAATGGCGGCGAGGAGCCATCTTTCCGGTGCGCCGAGCGGTGCCGGTTCGATCGCTCGTGCGGCGATCAGGCAGGCGATTGCCGCCCTGACGAGCGTGATCCGGTTGGCGGCGCCGAGCCGGGGATGAGGATGGTGCGCGGCGACCCCGCGTTCGACGGCGAAAAGCAGGCCGGCGAATAGTGCGAGGCCGCTCAGCGCGGGAAACGTGCCAATCGCAACGGCAAGCACCGGTGCGGAAAATGCCGCGAGCCCGAGCGAGCGCGTGAAGACCGAGCGCGCCTCGCGAAGGAGCGCGGGTGAAGGCGAGGTGATCCCGATCGACATATCAGTGGGTTCGGTGTATCTGGCGATCGTGCCCTGCCGGGACTTGATGAACAAGCGGCCGTCCGAGAGACCCGTCCGGAACCGGATTTATTCCGGTGGTTGAGGCGCGGGCGTTTTGGGTGACGTCGCCGGGCCATGGCGAAATCAGGGCACAGGGATTGCGACCACCGGCACACGACGAGCTGTTGATCCGGACACGCTGCAGCGCGATCAGCAGGGGCACGGAAAGTCTCGTTTTCCGCGGCGAGGTGCCGCAGAGCGAATGGCGGCGGATGCGCTGTCCGTTCCAGGAAGGCGAGTTTCCGGCGCCGGTCAAATACGGCTATTCGGCGGTGGGTATTGTCGAGGACGGTCCGGCCGAGACGCTCGGACGTCGGGTCTTCTGTCTGCATCCCCACCAGGACCGGTTCATCGTGCCGAGGGAGGCCGTCGTCGATGTTCCCGATGCGGTCCCGGACCGCCGCGCGACGCTCGCCGCCAACATGGAGACGGCGATCAACGGGATGTGGGATGCGGCGCCGGGTCCGGGTGACCGTATCGCCGTGATCGGGGCCGGCGTCGTCGGCTGCCTCGTCGCCGCGCTCGCGGCGCGGTTGCCGGGCGCCGAGGTCGAGCTGATCGACATCGATCCCGCCCGCGAACAAATCGCAGCGTCCGTTGGGTGCCTATTTGCGACGCCGGAGGAGGCATCCCCCGAGGCCGATCCGGTCATACATGCGAGCGGATCACCCGGCGGGCTCGTCACCGCGCTAGCGATCGCCGGCTTCGAGGCGACCGTGGTCGAGATGAGCTGGTACGGCACCCGAATTGTGCCGCTCGAACTCGGTGGCGCGTTTCATTCGCGCCGCCTGACCTTGCGTTCCTCGCAAGTCGGCACCGTTCCGGCGGCGCGTCGGCGGCGCTGGCCACTCCGGCGCCGCCTCACCCTCGCACTTTCACTGCTGCGCGACCCGGTATTCGATGTCCTGCTCTCACGGATAGCCATGTACAGCATCACCGTCACTCATCATTTCATGGCCGCCCACAGCCTGGCCGGCGAGGTGTTTGGTCCGGCGCAGAGGCCGCACGGTGCAACTTATGTCGTCGAGGCCGAGCTGCGTCGCGATTCGCTCGACGCCGACGGGATCGTCTGCGACATCGGCCGTGCTCTCGATCTGCTCAAGGCCGTTCTTGGCGAGTTCGAGTACCGCAACCTCGACGAGTTCGAGGAATTCCGCGGCCGGAACACGACGACCGAGTTTCTTGCCGGCGAAATCCATCGGCGGCTGGCGCGGCAGATCAAGGAGGGAGTGCTCGGCTCCGAGCACATCGCGAGCCTGAAGGTGGTGCTGCGTGAAAATCCGGTAGCCTGGGCCAGCTACGATGCCGCGCTCGAATGACCGAGCTCGTCTTTGTCGTCCCAGGCAGGCTCGATCAGTTGACCGGCGGTTATCTTTACGACCGTCACGTCATCGACGGCCTGCGGTCCCGCGGGCACGCGGTAAAGGTCATCGAGCTGGGCCCCAATGATTGTGAAACGGCGTTGGCCGAACTTGCCGACGGCACCACGGCGGTAATCGATGGTCTCGCGCTCCCCGATCTCGAGCAAGCGGTCTACGACCACTGGCGCCGACTGCGGCTCGTCGCGCTGGTCCACCATCCGCTGGCTGAGGAAACCGGGCTTTCCCGCGCGGCGGCGGAGCGCCTCACTCGGCTCGAGGCTGGCGCGTTGCAACGCTTTCGAGGCGTCGTTTGCCCCAGCGCACGCACCGCTGCCGGGGTCGAGGCTTATGGCATCCCGTCCGAGCGCATCTGCGTGATCCCGCCCGGCACGGCAAAGCCGGACCGGCCTTTGCGGGCGCGGCGCGGCCCGGTTCGGTCGTTGCTCTGTGTCGCGAGCCTGATCCCGCGTAAAGGCTATCGAGTACTCGTCGCGGCATTGGCGCGCCTGCGCGGCCTCAACTGGCAGATGCTGTGCATCGGCTCTCTCGACCGTGACCCGCGCACCGCGCGATCGATACGGCAGATGATATCCGCTGCGCGCCTCGGTCGGCGCATCACTCTCGCCGGCGAGCAGCCGCCGCGAATCGTGATGCGCGCCTACCGGGCGGCCGACCTCTTCGTGCTGCCGTCCCTTCACGAGGGCTACGGGATGGCCTTTGCTGAAGCGATGACGCACGGTCTTCCAATCATCGCTACCACCGCCGGGGCAATTCCTGATACGGTACCCCGTCAGGCCGGGTTGCTGGTTCCCGCTGGGGACGCTCCGGCGCTGGCCTGTGCGCTGCGGCGGGTAATCGCAGAGCCGGCGCTGGCCGTGCGTTTAGCGGCAGGCGCGCGCGCCGCGGGTGGCCGTTTGCCGGATTGGCGGCAAGCCACGAAATGGTGGGAACAGGTCCTGGATCTGCCTGAAAGTTTTTCCGCTTTGAAAACGGGGACGAGAAACGCAATTTGGACGCATAATGATCGCACTATTCCCCCGTCGGGCGGGAAATGATGAGGGCTGGCCGTAAAATATTGATCGTCGACGATGACGGCGCGTTGCGCCAATCGCTCGCCGAGCAGCTCGAGCTGCATGAAGAATTTGCCAGCGTCCAGTGCGACAGCGCGGCGCTGGCATTGCAATTGGCCAGCGCCGAGCGGTTCGACGCCATTCTGCTCGATGTCGGACTCCCCGACATGGACGGGCGGGAATTATGCCGAGTGCTGCGCCGCACCGGGGTGCAGGTGCCGATCATTATGCTGACCGGCGCGGATAGTGATGCCGACACGGTCCTCGGCCTCGATTCGGGTGCTGACGACTATGTGACCAAGCCGTTTCGTCTGAGCGTGCTGCTGGCGCGCCTACGCGCGCATCTGCGGCAGAGCGAGCACAGCGATGATGCGGTGTTCACGATCGGCCCCTATACGTTCCGGCCGAGCGCCAAGCTCCTCCTCGACGCAACCGGCCGCAAGAAGGTCAGGCTGACCGACAAGGAGACCGCGATCCTCAAATATCTATACCGCGCCGGCGACCATGCGATCGGGCGCGACACCCTCCTTGGCGAAGTCTGGGGCTACAATGCCGGGGTGACGACCCACACGCTGGAAACCCACGTATACCGCCTTCGCCAAAAGATCGAGCGCGACCCGACGCGCGCCGAGATCCTGGTGACCGAGCCGGGAGGCTATCGCCTCGTCCCGTGAGCGTCCGGCGGCAAGGCGCCCCGCCACCCTCGCAATCGCGTCAAGTATGGTTGTCGGCCCCCGCGAAAAAACTTGTGAAGAAATCTCTCGTCGCCCACCCACTCGCCTCCCCGGCGCAGGCCAGGAGCCATCGCGCCGCAGCGCCGCCCTAGTAATCATTGGGCACGAAATTGCAACTGCTTGAAGAGCCCGGAGTGGTGGAAGCATGGGTCCCGGCCTTCGCCGGGAAGGCAGGAAAGTTCGCGCCTCATCGCAACTTTGCTCGATTTCTTCTCAGGTGGCGAGAGGGATCGATTTATTGCCGACAGCATTGGCGATGAGCGACGCGCGACTGCTGATCGCCAGCGGCGCGGATCGCGAGTATTTTCCACTGTTGAGCGATACGATCATGTCGATCCGCGCGCAGCGCCGAGACGTCGCGCTCGGGATTCTCGACCTCGGGCTTGACCAGGAGCAATCCGACTGGCTGACCTCGCGGGTCCAGCATATCGTGCGGCCGGGTTGGGATCTCGATTTTCCCGGCCGCTCGCAAATGCCGGACACATTCAAGGCTCAGGTGGCGCGCCCGTTTCTGCGGCGATATTTTCCGGAGTATGAGGTCTATCTCTGGATAGATGCCGATGCCTGGCTTCAGGACTGGCGGGTGATCGATCTTTACGTGAGCGCAGCAGGTCGCGACCGGCTGGCGATCACTCCCGAGATCGATCGCGCCTACAAGCGCCACTATAAGCGGCCGAAGCCTTTCGGCTGGACATTGGCGTGGAAGAATTATCGGCAAGCTTTCGGCTGGCGCGCCGCCGATCGTCTGGGGCGCAATCCGATGGTCAACTGCGGGGTATTCGCATTGCATCGCGACGCGCCGCATTGGGACGCTTGGGCGCGTGTCCTCTCGCAAGTGCTGCAACGGACACAATTCTTTTTTGTCGAGCAGACGGCGCTCAATTACGTGATTTTTGCCGAGCACCTGCCGGTCAACTTTCTTCCGGCGTATTGCAACTGGATGCCGGGCGATGCCCCGCCGGCCTTCGACGCGGGCCGCGGCCTCTTTGTCGAGCCTTATGCGCCCCATGAGGTGATCGGCGTCATGCATCTCGCCGGCCGCGAGCAAAAGACCCACCTTTTCCGGCTCAACCGGCTGGACGGCGGGACCGTCGAAACCTCACTGCGCTACAGCGACAGCCGGTCGTTGTGCGGCCGCGCCCTCGGCGAGATTTCTGCTTAGCGGATCGGCGGATGATGGGGGAACTCGGCCGCTTCATCGTCGCTCTGTGGCATGTGGTGGGGCTGCTGCTCATCGCGATTCTCGTCACCGAGTTTGGCGTTGAGGGATGGCGTCGGCTGAGCCGCCTTTTACGCTATCGCCGCTCGACCCGCCCGGACCGCGCTGCGAGGGCCGACGCCTATGGCGGCGCCGACTGGTCGGCGGGGTATTTCGACGAGTTCCGCCGCGCCGTCCGCGTCGACTGGAAGCCCTATGTCGAATGGTGGCAGCGCCCGTTCCGCGGTGCCTACGTGACGCTCGACGAACGCGGGCTGCGGCCGACGCCAGGCGAGAAGACTGCCGATGAGGAAGCGATCCGCATCCTGTGCTTTGGCGGCTCGACGATGATGGGGATGGGGGCACGCGACGACCAAACGATTCCGGCGGTGCTGGCCCGCCGGCTCGCCGAGTGCGGATACCGCGTCTCAATAACCAATTACGGCCAGCTCGGACACAACAGCACGCAGGAGGTCATCACCTTGCAGCAGCTGTTGAAGTCCGCAGCACGGCTCGACATCGCCTTGTTCTACGATGGCATCAACGAGATGGCGTGCGCCGAGCAGACCGGCCGCGCCGACGGGCTGTTCAACGGGGCGCGCCGGCGGGCCGAGTTCAACCTGCTCCATCCGGATCGACGGCGCGATCTGATTGCCGCGGCGTTGATCGGTGCTGCGCCGCGCACGTTGCGGCGGCTGCGCCGGTTGACCGGCCTTCCATTGCGCGGACCATTGCCAGTTGAGCAAACGGACCTGTCACAGGTCGATCTCGCCGCGCTCGCCCGCGAGGTGATTGCAGCCTATCTGGCCAATGTGCGTCTCGTACGCTTGCTTGCCGGTGAATACGCGTTCCAGCCAATTTTCTTTTGGCAGCCGGTGATCACGACCAAAAAGTTCAAAACGCAGGATGAGCAGCGCTGGGTTGACGACTATACCAACGACCGCGAGCGCAGACGGCTTCTTTATGAAGCGATCATCGGCGAGCGCCGCCGCTGTCCCGAACTGGTAGAGGCCTCTGACATCATCGATCTGTCCGCGCTTTTTGACGACTGGAAGGGGACGTAGCAGATGGAGTGGTGGATCCTGTCGGGTCTTGCAGTGGCGGTGCTCGCGGTCGGGGCGCTGACCCGCCTGCGTCGATCGAGGCGGCGCCAAGCTCGAGAACCGGCTCAGAACATCTACCCACTGTGGTAGACCGCCGCCGTGCGACCGATTCGACTTCACGGCCGTCATAGTCTACATCTGGGCCGGTCGATTCATTCGATGGGAGGAGACGAAAATGCGCCGAGCGCGGTGGCTGAGCTTTGGTTTTCTCGCGGTGTTTCTAGTCTGGGGCGATGCCGCACAGGCCGAGCAGATCAACTTCAAGGCGGATCTGGCTCCCACCCCCGGGGTGACAAGCTCAGGCAAAGGCACGGCGACGGCGTCGCTCGACACCAACACCAAAACATTGACTTGGACCGTCGACTATTCCGGTCTCAGCGGACCCGCGACGGCGGCACATATTCATGGTCCGGCCGATCCCGGGGCGAATGCCGGGATAGCCGTACCTTTCACCGGCAACCTCGCCAGCCCGATCAAAGGTTCGGCGACATTGACCGATGCGCAGATCGCGCAGCTGGAGGCAGGGAAGTGGTACGTCAACATCCATACCGAGGCCAATAAGCCTGGGGAAATCCGAGGCCAGCTCGTCCGGGCGTCTTAGTCAGGCTCACCGCGGTGATTTGTTAGAGAACAAGGGTCCGCCTCGGCCATACCGCCGGCCGGACTGATCCGCACCAACAACTGCCCAGTCAGTCCGCAATGTCCTGACGTAATCCCGAAGAGGCAGCCCTCAAAGGCTTGCAGGGTGGTATCGCGGTAGATCGCACTGATTGCTTCCGTGCCGTGGATCCATAATTCCTGCGCCGCCGCCTGATAACCGCCGATCGGAGTCACCGGCGTGAAGCAGATCTCGTCCGGCCGCCCGTAATCGGCCCGCAGCGCCGCCGAGATCGCACGCAATGCCGGCGGGTTGACACCGTGCCGCGGGCGCTCCAGCTGGATGCGCTTCAGGCCGCGCGTTTTCTTGTCCATCTGAAAGAAGGTGACGACGGGCACGCCGCCCATCGTTTTTCCGTGCAGCACGACATCGACATAGCTGTCGCCGAAATCGAGCCCTTTGCGGAGCTGCGTTGCGGCGGCGTCGAATTGCTTCAGCAGGTCCTGCGAGGTCTCGCCCCAATGGACCTGCCTCAGTAACTCCGCCACGGCGTCCGCTGCCGACGCTGGCGCGGCGAGCACGGACACGAGCAGCAAGACAGGGTGGAAACGCGCTACTGTCCGCTTCCACCCTTGCTCGAGCCCAAGCCGGGCGCTGCTCAAGAAGCTTTGAGTTCGATCTTTCTTGCCTTTGCCGCTTCCGCCTTCGGCAGGACCAGCTGCAAGACACCGTCCTTGAGAGTCGCTTCGATCCGGTCTCGGTCGATGTTTTCCGACAGTGTGAACACGCGCTCGTAATCCCCGTCGGCGTATTCGTTATAAACCCGCTGATACCCGCCATGCTCGTTGGCGGCGCTGCGTCCGCGAATGGTCAACACGCGCCGTTCGAGGCTGATATCGACGCCTTCCGTGGAAACTCCGGGCATCTCCGCCAGCACGACGATGCTGTCCTTGGTTTCATAGATGTCGGCCGGCGGCAGAAATACCGGCCGCGGCGGCGTGCGCTGACCGGCTTCGCTGGTTGCCGGGGTCTGTTGCTCGACGGTTCTGACTTCCTGGGCCATGATTGCACTCCTTCAGCTCGGGTCAAGCAGCGCGAATTTCGATCTTCTTCGGCCGATCCGCTTCCAGCCGCTGCAATTCGATTTCCAGGATGCCGTTGTTGAAGCGCGCCTGAACCTTGTCGGGATCGACACGGAACGGCAGCTGGACCGCGCGCGAGAAACCGCCGTAGGCGCGCTCGCGGCGCTGCCAACTCACGTTTTGCTCTTGCGACTTCGGTTCGCGCTTGCCCGCGAGCGTAAGCACATCCTCCTGAAGGGAGAGATTTACATCATCGCGGGTAACACCCGGCAATTCGGCCGTGAGGACGACGCTGTGTTCGCCGAGCCAGATGTTGATCGGGGGAAAATCCCGTGCGGCCGTCGCGTTGAACCCGGAAAAGACCCGGTTCATCTCGCTCTGCATTCGCCGCAGCTCGGCAAATGGATCGAAACCCAATCGCGGAAATTCTGAAAGCGCCATGGTTCACCTCTTGCATGTTCACCCCGGTAACGCATGCGGATGGCGACTAGCGCAGTGCGCAGGGAAGAATTTTCAGCGGCTCACCAGTATGACCGCGAACTTGACGACCCGCGCGGGAGGAGGTGGAATACAAATCGGATCACATCCTCACGGCGAAGCGACATGACCGCGGCCGACCATCTCTGGTCCGGCCATCATTCCCTGCCGAGACCCGTCAATCGGCATCCGGCACGCTTTCGATCTAGTGCTGCCGCAGCGTTCTTCAAGCTCCTCTACGTCCACAAAATCCGCCAGTTAAAACAGTGGTGTAGGCAGTCAAGCGAGTCTTGAAAGACGTTCCGGATCGCTTACATTGTGCAATCGTCAGTTTGGCGGGCGCCGCGAAAATTTCGGCGGGCCTCGTACCCATGTTGCTCGTTGGAGGATGTGGTTATGAGGAATATCGATTGCGCTGTCGTCTCTCGGTCGATGGTTGAAGGCGAGTTCCGCCGTCCGCCTTGACCAATTCCAATTCTCCGGAGCAGCCTGAAGACGATCCGCCGCCGTAACCCCTGTGCGTCGGGCTCCAGCAGACGAAACCAGCATAAGTTGCCAACCGTGCCGAGGGCGGCGGGATCTTCTCTGAGCTCTGGAACTTCTGAATTCCAAAACAGTTCTTGACGTTGCGGCCGCTATATTAGCGAGCTCAATTGCGGGCCCGGGAAATGAGGATTGCGCAAGTTTCACCTCTGTTCGAGAGCTGTCCGCCGCAGCTTTACGGCGGGACCGAGCGGGTTGTCTCGTATTTGACCGAAGAGCTGGTACGCCAGGGTCATCAGGTCACTTTGTTCGCCAGCGGCGACTCGCAGACGAAGGCGGCACTGCGAGCCCCCTCCGATCGCGCACTGCGTCTCGATCCTCGATGCAAGGATCCGCTCCCGCATCACCTCGTGATGCTGAACCGTGTCGCGCGGGGCGCGGAAGAATTCGACATCATCCAATTTCATGCGGATTTCTTGCATTTTCCTTTGTTTGCCCGGCTCTGGGGCAAGACCTTGACGACAACCCATGGCCGCCTCGATCTACCGGACCTCCCTCCCCTCTTTCGCGAATTTCCGATGATGCCACTGGTCTCCATTTCGGACGCTCAGCGGGCGCCGGTGCCCTGGGCGAGCTGGCAAGGCACCGTTCATCATGGTCTTCCGACAGATCTTTATCTTCCGGGCCGCGGGGACGGCGGTTATCTCGCCTTTATCGGCCGCATCAGCCCCGAAAAGGGGGTGGAAAAGGCGATCAAAATTGCCGGCCGCGCCGGAATCCCACTAAAAATCGCGGCCAAGGTCGACAAGGCCGATCTCGATTACTACAATGACAAGGTCAAGAGACTGCTCAAGGGGCCGGGGGTGGAGTTCATCGGTGAGATCGGCGACCGCGACAAAGAAGAATTTCTCGGTCTGGCGCTGGCGCTGCTTTTCCCGATCGACTGGCCGGAACCTTTTGGGCTGGTCATGATCGAGGCGATGGCCAATGGAACCCCGATCATCGCGTTCAGGCGAGGCTCCGTTCCGGAAATCATCGACGAGGGATTGACGGGCTTTATTGTCGACAGCGTCGACGCCGCGGTTGCCGCAATTCCGCGTGCCGCAGCCCTCGGTCGGAGCGGAGTTCGAGGTTGCTTCGAAGAGCGGTTCTCGGTCGAGCGCATGGCGCGCGATTATATCGAGCTATATGACCGCGTGCTGCGTCGCAGCTCGATCGACGCGGTTGCCTTGAGCACCCGGGCAGCCGGTCAGCGGGAAGCGGCCTGATTTCGGCGAACAATACCGAGGAGACTGCGCCGGCCGCGGAGCGGGCCGGCGATGAGGAAGCCTCGCCGTTTTACATCGAGTCGAACGTCTCCTTCCAGGAGCGCCGGCCGCGCACACTCAAATCGGGTTATACCTTTGCCTTGTTTGATCACCGGGGCGATATCGTCCCGGGTGAAGGCAATTCCGACGGGCTCTATCTCCACGACACGCGTTTTCTGTCGCAACTCGAGCTGCGGCTGAATGGTGCGCCGCTCCTCCTGCTCAGCTCGAATGTGCAGGAAGACAACGCGGTCCTGACCGTCGACTTGGCGAACCCCGAACTGATCTCTCGGGATGGGATCGCCTTCCGGGCCGAATTGATCCATGTGAACCGGCTCAAATACATCTGGCAGAACGCGTGTTACGAGCGGCTCCTTGTCCACAACTTCGATACCCGAGCTCGTGATGTGAGGCTCGGGATCAGATTTGCCGCTGATTTTGCCGATCTATTTGAGGTCAGGGGGCAGAAGCGGGCTCGGAGAGGCCAGATTTCGATCGAACGCAGGTCTGAATCATCCGTTGTCTTGCGGTATGTCGGGCTCGACGAGGTAGAGAGGTTTACGAGCATCGAGTTCGAGCCGGCCCCGACCCGGCTCGATGCCGCGACCGCCCTCTTTGAGTTTTCGCTCGGACCGGGCGAAGGGATGCGAAGCGTGGTTCGGGTTGCATGCCGGGACGATCGCGATCAGAGGACCGGCGTCAGTCGGCAATTCTACAGCTCACTACGGACTGCGCGACGGGCGCTCAGAGCCTCCAGCGGGCGGGCCGCCAGCGTCGACAGCTCCAATTCGCTGTTCAATGAGTTTGCGCGCCGTTCGGTCGCCGACCTGTACATGCTGCTGACCGAGACCGCATTTGGTCCCTACCCCTTCGCCGGCATCCCCTGGTTCAGCACACCCTTCGGGCGCGACGGGATCCTGACCGCCCTGTTCGCCTTATGGGTAGATCCGTCGATCGCCAAGGGCGTATTGCGTTTTCTGGCGGCGACGCAATCGACCGATTTCGATTCCGAGCGCGATGCCGAACCGGGCAAAATTCTGCACGAAATGCGGGACGGCGAGATGGCGCGCCTGCGGGAGGTGCCGTTCGCGCGTTACTACGGCAGCGTCGATGCAACACCGTTGTTCGTGCTCTTGATTGGCGAATACTTCAGACGCACCGGAGATCTCGATACGGTTCGAAAACTATGGCCGAACATCCAAGCGGCCCTCCATTGGATCGACACCTATGGCGACCCGGATGGTGACGGGTTTGTAGAATATCAGCGCAAGAACGCCGAGGGGTTGGTCAATCAGGGCTGGAAGGATTCGAACGATTCAATCTTTCACGAGGATGGCCGCCTGGCCGAAGGTCCGATCGCTCTTTGCGAAGTTCAGGCCTACGTTTATGGCGCCAAGCGACACGCCGCGGCGCTGGCCTCGGCGCTGGACCATTCGGTGGCTGCCGCTACCCTCTCGCAGCAGGCGGACGCATTGCGCGAGCGGTTCGAGGCCGCGTTCTGGTGCGACGACCTGGCGACCTACGCGCTCGCGCTGGACGGCGACAAGCAGCCATGCCGGGTGACTTCGTCCAATGCCGGGCATGCCTTGCTGACCGGGATTGCCGCCCCGGAGCGGGCCGGACGCGTGGCCGACACGCTGCTCGGGACCAGCTGCTTTTCCGGATGGGGCGTACGTACGGTGGCGCGATCAGCCGCGCGCTACAATCCGATTTCATACCACAACGGCTCGGTTTGGCCGCACGACAACGCGGTAATAGCCCTGGGTCTTGCTCGTTATGGTCTGAAATCCAGTATCCTGCGGATCTTCAAGGGCCTCTTTCAAGCCGCGAGCTATATGGACTTGCGGCGGCTTCCGGAGCTGTTCTGCGGGTTTACTTGGCGG
This sequence comes from Alphaproteobacteria bacterium, assembly GCA_005884825.1. GTDB lineage: Bacteria > Pseudomonadota > Alphaproteobacteria > ATCC43930 > CGMCC-115725 > AP-15. The sequence continues at coordinate 3,230 of VAZT01000178.1, read as the reverse complement.
CAGCTGACCGCACCGACGCTCTACCCGGTCGCCTGCGCGCCGCAGGCTTGGGCGAGCGCTACCGTGTTCGCATTGTTGCAGGCGAGCCTCGGTCTGAGCTTCGATCAGACGGGTGATGAGATCCGGTTCGATCGGCCGGTGCTGCCGGATTTTCTCGACCACCTGCACCTGCGCGGCCTGCACGGGAGGCATGGTGTCGCCGATATCCTGCTGCGCCGCTACGGCAGCGAGGTGTCGGTCGACATCACGCGCCGTCAAGGAAAAATGCCGATCGTCATTGTTCGTTGAGTTCGGCGTCGGTTTCAGAACCCTACTTTCAGAGCTACGACGGTTCCACCGAAATAGGCCTGCGGCTCGGAAGGCTGCAGCCCGAGGGCGTGCTCCATGCGCCGCACGCACCGATCGGCTCCATCGGACACGGAATGCCAGGTGGGCGCTTGTGGCAAGACGCCGAGCAAGCATTCGTCAAAGAAGTTGTAAGTGCGGTGGGGCTGGCAGCCAAAGGATGGCCTGTCCTGGCGGGCGGCCGTCAGGACAATGCGATTGGAGCTCGCCATTTTCCCGGTTGCAAAGCTGCCGCTGTAGCAGGCCGAGACGATCACGACGGTGGGCACCGCGGCGCATCCGCGCGACAACGCGCGGGCGAGCTCGTCCGGAGTAAGCGCCCGGTTCGAGCGGGCGAGCCAGAGGCCGCTGCCGCGCTCGCCGTGCGAGGTCAAAAATATCAGGCACTGGTCGCCCGGCCGCGCCGGCAGGTCGGCGATCCGCCGCAACAGAGCTTCTGCGGTAGCGGGTTCGGCGCCGATGGCGAGCTCGGCGGCGCTTGCACTGAGCCGATGGATGTTGCCCGGCGGGATGCCGGCGGCGGCGAGCCGCCGGTTCATTTCATGGGTCGCATTGTCGAATACCGGTTCGGCATCGTCCCCGGCGGCGAGCACGACTTGCCAATTCCCGGATGTCCGGACCGCGCCGGCCGGCTCGGTGCCGAGCCAGCCGAGCGATGCGAGAAGCAGCATCGAACGAAGAAGGGGGGCACATATTGTCAATTTCATTGGACAGCGTCTCGTAGAGAAGCACCGCGGTACGGCGGCGCGTGTCGTGCTATCCTGCCGCAAACCGAGGAGGTCAGGAGATGCCAGTAGCACTCGCCGAGAAGAGTTGCACGCCATGCCGCGGCGGCATACCCGGTTCAAGAACTTCGCCGAAGCTTTCAGATTTGTCGAGCGGGCGGCCACGCTCGCCGAGGCTGAAGGACATCATCCCGATATCGGTTTCGGCTGGGGTTACGCGAGGGTCTCGCTGCACACCAAAAAGATCAAGGGCCTGCACGAGAACGATTTCATCATGGCGGCAAAGCTCGATCGCCTCGCCGCCGAGAGCGCATCCTGAAGATAGAGTGGATCAAGGGAGGAGGCTGATGCCGACTTATATCATGCTTGCCAATTGGACCGATCAGGGCGCCCAGAAAGTAAAGGACTCGCCGCGCCGGCTAGAAACCGCCAAGAAGGCCCTCTTCGACATGGGGGGCGAGTTCAAGACCGTCTACATGACGCTCGGCGAGTACGATCTCGTTGTTATTTACGAAGCGCCGGACGATGCCGTGGCAGCTCGATTCGGCCTGATGCTCGGGATGCTCGGCAGCGTGCGGACCACGACCATGAAGGCGTTCCCCGAGGCGGCCTACCGGGAGATCATCGCCTCGCTCGGCTAAAATTAAGCCCGCGTCTGATGTCGGCGAGGCGCACCTCCCGGGGTGCGAGCACTCCGATAGAACCAATCGCGCAATACCTTTCTGGACAAGCTACGCAAGGTTGAATAACCTCTCTCCATTGAGGCGCCGCAGCGGCCTTGGACGGCTGATGACAAGACGAAAATGTCGGCCTGGAGTTGGCGGCGACGAGGATCGGAGCGATCACCGCATGATCGAAACGCCGGTCCCGACCTAACTCGGCGTTGCCCCGCGCATAGAATTGCGGGACGGGAGGATCGGGGGTGGAGGCAAACGTTGCGCCGGACCAGGCTGTCGTTCCTAGCCGTGCCGGCCGGGGTATTCGCATCCTGCTGGTATGGGGCGTGCGCTTCACCGGCGAATGCCTTGCCGAGCTCCTCGAACGTGACCCCTCGGTGTCGGTCATCGGGTTGTGCGCCGATCTCTCCGAGGCGGTGGCGCTCAGCGCGTCGATGCAACCGGATATCGTCTTGTTGGATGGAAGAATGCCCGAGGGTGCAGCAGCAGCGAGGCGCGCTCTCGACGAGGCTCCTGGTATGCGCATTGTCGTTTCTTCGGTCAGGGAGACGGAAGACGACGTCGTCGCCTGGGCGGAAGCGGGGGTGATCGGCTACATTCCCAGAACCACACCTCTTGCCGATTTCGTGCGCTTGATGATGGATATCCACAGTGGCGAGCAGGTCTGCTCGGGCCGGGTCGCCGCCGGCTTGCTGCGGCGCATCGCGACCACGAAATCGCATGTCCATAACCTGCTCGGCAAGCTAAACGCAAAGCGTCGAACCGAGATAGCCGATTACTTGCGCGGGTAGGCGTGGTTTCGTAGCTACTGTCAGATGCCACCGTGGTCACGAGCGATTTCCACCTGCGCGACTTGCGGCGCGATCAGCCAAGCATAGAATGAGTCGCGCTGTATGTTTCTGGAGACGCTCACGCTGTTTGCCCAACTCGTCAAATCAAGGATCTTGACGTAGACTTGCTGGCCGGGAACAAGGCCGACGTTTGTGTCCTGGTTGAAGTCTCGCGCGAAACTCTGTGGAGCAATGTGATAATTGCCGGGCGGAACGTCGCGATAGAATGCGCCGCCATTCTCGACAGATCCAAAATAGACGCCGTTCACGTCGATATTGGCGAGATTAAGGCTCTCGGAAGGCAGCCAGGTACGGTAGAACCAGATCCGGGCTTGGCCCGCTGGAACCGGAACCTGAGCGATTGGCGCCCGCTCGGCGCAGCCCGTCGCGATCGCCAGAAGGGCGCTTGCCCATAGCAGCCACCTCCTTGGGAATGGTGCGGAACCTCTTGCCATAGGCGTTCTCCCTTCTTCCTCCGTGCCCAAGGCGGCGTGCGGTCACCGCGGGTTGGCGATTTCCCGCCTTGGTGGATATGTATTGATCAATTGCGCTATCAAGTCCCGATGAACCGGAAGCAGCGACGGGCTGGAGCCCGGCCGGGGCAGCAGGGCCGCGCCGCAGGCAGCCCGGCGGTGCCGATCGCCCGATGGTTT
>VAZT01000177.1 GCA_005884825.1 Alphaproteobacteria bacterium | reverse complement strand
TCGCCTTCGCATTCGGCTTGACGGTGCTGACCATGGCCTATGCCGTCGGTCACATCTCCGGCGGCCACTTCAATCCGGCGGTGACCCTCGGTCTGTGGAGCGCCGGGCGGTGCGCAAACAAGCACGTGCTCCCCTACATCGTCGCGCAGGTGATTGGTGCTATTATCGCCGCTGTGGTCCTCTGGGTGATCGCTTCGGGCAAGCCTGGATGGGTCGCCGGCAGTTTTGCCGCCAACGGTTATGGCGATCTCAGCCCCGGCAAATACGGCCTCGGAAGCTGCTTCGTGGATGAAGTGGTGATGACCTTCTTCTTTCTCCTGATCATCATTGGCACAACATCGAGGGGAGCGGCGACCGGTTTCGCGGGAATTCCAATCGGCCTCGCGCTGACCTTGATCCATCTCGTCTCGATCCCGGTCACCAATACCTCGGTCAACCCGGCGCGCAGCACCGGACCGGCGCTGTTTGCGGGAGGGGAGTATATCGGCCAGCTCTGGCTCTTCTGGGTGGCGCCGATCATTGGCGCAGTAATTGCCGGGTTGGTGAGCCGCTGGATGTACGAGTACGAGAAAATCAGGGACACCATCGTGGTCGAGGAGCGGCGGGTAACGCCCTAATCCGGCCAGCGGCGGTGCAGCCAGAACCACTCTGCGGGGCGGTCGCGGATCCAGCACTCCAAGATCTGATTGACCCGCGCCATCAGGGCGGCGACATCGGCGTGACGATCGCCGCTGCGCGGCAGTGGTAACGGCGGGAAGACGGTGAGCCGAAAGTGCGCGCCGCCGAGCCGCTCGACGCGCGCAGGCAGCACGTCGCAGTCGAAGCGCAGCGCGAGCGAGGCGAGGGCGGATGATGTCATCGCCGTTCGGCCGAAGAAGGGCACCGGGATTCCGTCGTTCATCTTCTGGTCCGCGAGCATCGTCAGATGCGCACCACGCCGCAGCACCGCGATGGCGCGCCGGGCGGCGACGGTTCCTTTGGGGATCAGTTCGCCGCTGCTGCCGCGGAAACGGTTGATGATGCGGTCCACGAGCGGATTGTTGGCGGCGCGGTAGATCTGCGCGACCGAGATCCCGTATTGGACCGCGGCGAGCATGGCGATCTCCCAATTGGCGATATGCCCGGAGAAGATGATCATGCGGCGCCCCGCGGCGACCGCCCGATCGATGTGCTCGACGCCGTGCGTCTCGACGCGGCCGCCGGGTTCGAACACGCGGATTTGATGCAGATGCGGATACTCGGCCGCGACCCGGCCGAGATTGTCCCAAATACCGGCAATGATGTGTTCGATCTCGGCTTCAGAAAGCCCGGGCAAGGCGCGGCCGATGTTGAGCCGGGCGCGTTTGGAAATGCCGAGCCGGGGGCCGATCGTGCGGGCCAGCGTGCCGCCGATCGCCGAGGCCCAATCGATCGGCAGCAACCCCAACGCGCCAAAGCACAGCGCCGCCCCCCACCCCTCCAGTTGGTGGGTGAAACCGATCGGCTGCCGGGGGCGCAAGGGGGTACCCTCACCCACCTCGCTCGGTCGGCACCCTCTCCCGCACCGCGGAGAGGGGGACCAAGCTCGCCGGGCTCGGTGGATGAGGGTAGCTTCTCGATCACCAACGACGGTTCTGAGCAACTCTGCTGGGGCAGCAGGATCGGCCCAGCGGATTTCGACCTCGAGAACCTCGATGGCGGCCCGCATGGCGACGGGCACTCGGACGATGTCCTTTGCCGTGGTGATCAGGCGGGCTCGCGCCCGCTCGGCGGCGCGGAACAGCCGGTCGATTTCGCCAGAACGGTACGGATGATGGTCGGGGAAAGACCGCGTGCCGACGAGCTCGACGCCGAGTGCCCGCAAGGTTGCAAAGAATCTGACGGGACGGCCGATTCCGGCAAAAGCCAGCACCCGCGCGCCGGCGAACCGCTCTCCGGCGATCGGCCGAAGAACGGCATGCAGAATCCGCAGAGCCTTTCCGATTCCGAGGGATTCTGAGCACCCCGGGCGAGCATCGGCTCCGAGCAACACGACCGCGTCCGCCCGGGCAAGGCCGCGGGCGGGATTCTCGCGCAGCGGGCCGGCCGGGATCACCCGCCCGTTTCCGAAGCCATAGGCGGCGTCGCTCCGTCGGCTCGGTCGCGCGCCACCCAGCAGGGCGCGCGCGCGGCCAGCAGCAGCGCCTCGTCCCCGACCGCTGCGGCATCGTGGCGAGCTCGGTCGACCCGCACCGGTCCGCCGAGGCGGCCGCCGTAACCGCGCGTCACGATGTGCACCGCGATGCCCCGGGAGACGAGATGCGACGCCAGCGCCAGCGCAACCGGCGTCTTGCCGGAGCCGCCGGCAACCAGATTGCCGACGCACGCCACTGGAACCGGCGCGCAATAGGGGCGGGCAAAAATCTGCCGCAACCGGCCTGCCGCATCCCAGCCTGCCCCGAAGGGCAACAGCAATTCCGAGAGGAGTCCCGGAGGCCGTGCCCAGAAAGCGGGGGCGGAGCGCATCATGCTTGCGCCCAACGGGGCGGCGGCGCGACATCCCTAACCGGCGCGACCCGGTCGAGCCAGGGGGCGAGGCGCTCCAAAACCGCATCGAGAATGCCGAGAGCGGCTGCCGCCACGCGGGCAGCGGCGGTCGCGCGCTCGGCTCTTAGCTGTGGATCGGCGAGCAGCGTCGATACCGCTTGCGCGAGAGCTGCAGGGCCGCTCACGGCTTCGGCGGCGTCGGCGGCTGCCAGAGCAGTCGCCATCGCGGCGCAATTGGTCATATCCGGGCCATGCAGCACGGCGCAGCCGAGCCGCGCCGCCTCGAATGGGTTGTGCCCGCCCTTGGCGACCAGCGAACCGCCGACAAAGGCGATCCCGGCAAGGCGGTAGAACAGCCCGAGCTCGCCCATCGTGTCCGCGAGATAGACTTGCGTGCCGCGAGTGACCGGATCGCCGCGAGCGCGCCTGGCGATGCTCAACCCTTGCTGCGCCAGCATTACCCCGATGGCGTCGCCTCGCGCAGGGTGGCGGGGAACGATGATCGTCAGCAGACCGGGATAGTGCGCGGCGAGGTCGCGATGTACCTGCGCGGCAATCTTCTCCTCGCCCGGATGAGTGCTGGCGGCGAGCCACAGCGGACGCGAACCGATCGCGTCGCGCAGGCGCAACAGTTCGGAGCGGTCGAACGGCAATGCGGGAGCCGCGGCTTTGAGATCGCCGACGGCGGCTACTTGGCCCGCGCCCAACGAGCGGAATCGTTCGGCTTGCGCTTCGTCCTGGGCGAGGCACAGGTCGAATGCCCGCAATATGGGCCCGATCAGCCCGGGCCAATGCCGCCAGCGCCCGTATGAACGCGCCGACAGCCGGGCGTTGACCAGCACCATCGGAATGCGCCGGGCATGCGCCGCGAAGATCAGATTGGGCCACAACTCGGATTCCACCCAGAGTGCCAGGTCGGGGCGCCAATGGTCGAGAAAGCGTGCAGTCCAGCTTGGCAGGTCGGCGGGCACGAATTGGTGGCGCGCACGCGGCGGCAGCCGGCCCTCCAATAGCCAAGCCGAGGTGACCGTTCCAGTCGTGACCAGGATTTCGAGGTCTGGACGTGTGTCCAGCAGATGTTCAATCAGCCCTAATACTGCAGTCGCTTCACCCACGCTGGCAGCATGAATCCAAACCAACGGCCCCTCCGGCCGGGTCTCGCGGGAAATGCCGCGGCGCTCGCGAAAACGGACCGGGTCTTCCTTGCCGCGCTCGCGCCGCTGCGCCAAATATGCCACCGCCAGAGGCGCCAGCGGCCGGGTCAAGGCGCTGTAAAGCAGCGGCAGCATCAGCTGCCCGCAATTCGGCGCGCCGGCCCGACGCCGTCGCTGCCAGCCGGCGCCGGTACGCCATGCCCGACACGGCGCTCGGCCTCACGCACCATCTCGATCATTCTGGTCTCGACGAGATGTCGGGCGCACTCGAGGCCAGGTTCGTCGAGTTCTTCGGCAAGTTTGATCGGTTCACCCCACAAATATACGCCGCGGCCGAATGGCCAAGGCAGATGAAAGCGGTCCCAGGTAGCCAGCATCCGCCGCCGACTCGTCGCGTAGGTGATCGGCAGGATCGGCACCCGGGCGAGCCGGGCGATATTGACGATCCCGCTGCTCGCGGTCATCGCCGGGCCGCGTGGGCCGTCCGGCGTGATTCCGACGCAATCTCCCGCCTTGAGCCGCTTCAGCATTGTGCGCAATGCGGCGGAGCCGCCGCGGCTGGTCGAGCCCGCAACCGAATCGACACCGAAATAGGTCACGGCATCGGCGATGATCTGCCCGTCGGGGTGAGCCGATATCAGCATGTGCATTGGGGCCAGCCGCTGCCATGCCATTGGAATCATCAGCAGCCGTCCGTGCCAGAAGGCAAGGATAAAAGGCTGCCCTTCGGCGCGCAGGCGGTGGGGCCATTCGGCACCCTCTATGCTCCAGCTGGTGGTCAAATAAACGAAGCGGATATACCAATGGATGACCCAGCACGCCACCCGGCGCAGTCGAGCATTGCGCAGAAGCCGCCGGCGGAGGGTGACTGGCCTGGTAAATTTCGCCACGCGCTTCTAGACGGCGGCGGCGGTTTGCTCGGCAAACTGCATCGCATAAAGGCGGGCATAAAGCCCGCCCCGGGCCAGCAGCTCGGGATGCCTGCCGGTCTCGACGATCTGCCCGCGATCGACGACGCAAATCAGGTCCGCCCCCTGGATCGTCGACAGCCGATGCGCTATGACGAGCGTCGTGCGCCCGCTGATCAGGATGTTCAACGCTTGCTGCACTTGCCGTTCCGATTCGCTGTCGAGGGCCGAAGTCGCTTCGTCGAGCAGCAGGATCGGCGCGTTCTTCAGCATCGCGCGCGCAATGGCAATTCGCTGACGCTGGCCGCCGGACAGTCGGACGCCGTGCTCGCCGACCATCGTATCGTAGCCCTGCGGCAGCTCGCGAATGAACGCGTCGGCGGCAGCCGCGCGCGCCGCTTCCTCGATTTCGGCCGCGGTTGCGCCAAAGCGGCCATAGGCGATATTGGCGCGCACAGTGTCGTCGAACAAGCTGACTTCCTGAGCGACCAGCGCGATCGCGCTGCGCAGCGAGGCGATCGCCACCGCGCGCACATCCTGCCCGTCGATTGCGATGCTTCCCGATTCGATGTCGAAGAATCGCGGGATCAGGTTGAGCATGGTCGATTTTCCCGCTCCCGACGGGCCGACCAGCGCCACGGTTTGGCCGGCCGGGATCGTCAGTGACAGGCCGTCGATCGCCGCCGTCCCGGGAACATAACCGAAGCGGGCGTTGTCGAAGCGGATTTCGCCGCCGGCAATGTGCAAGGGCTTGGCGCCGGGCATGTCGCGGATCGTCGGCTCGAGGTCGAGCACTTCGAAGATCCGCTGCGCCGCGGCGAGGCCCTCCTGCAGCGAAGCATTCAGATTGGCGAGGCTCTTCAGCGGCTGGTAGGCGAGCAGCAGCGCCGTGATGAAAGAGAACAGGGCGCCGGGCGTGCGGGCGCCGGCGATGACCTGGTGGCCGCCATAGAGGATGACGACGGCGATCGCCGTGCCACCGAGGGCTTCCATCATCGGCGAGGCGCGCGAGCGCGTCCGCGTGCCGCGATCGATCAGCGCAAAGAGGCGCTCGATCAGCCCGGCTGCGCGGCGCTCTTCGTACTGTTCCATACCGTAGGCCTTGACATGCCGGGCGCCTTGGAAGGTCTGGCTCAACAAGGTTGTGAACTCGCCGATCTCTGCCTGGGCGTTGGCAGTCACCCGCCGAATCCGCCGGCCGATCGCGACGATTGGCCGGATCGCCAGCGGGAAAACGAAAAATGAAACGAGCGCGAGAAGCCAATCCTGATAGAACATCACGCCGACGAGGAAAGCGACTGTCACCGCGTCCTTCCCGATACCGGCGAGGACATTCGCCGCAGCACTGCGCAATAGCGCCGCGTCGCTGGTGAAGCGGGAGATCAGGGTGCCGCTCGGATGAGCGTGAAAATAGGCGAGATCGGCCCGCATCAGCCGGGCAAAGAGCGCGATCTGCACATCGGCGACCACGCGCTGGCCAACCCGGGTCATCAGCACGGCCTCGCCGTAATCGGCGAGTCCCTTGACCAGGGCGAGGGCGAGCGCACCGCCGGCAATCAGCAGCAGCAGCGATCCCTCACGCGCGACAAAGATGCGGTCGAGCACCGGTTCCATCAGCCAAGCGCGCCCGGCGGTGCTGGCCGCCGCGAGGCCCATCAACAAAAACGCGAACAGGACGCCGCGCACATGGGGGCGCATGAAATCGCGCGCCAAGCGCCAAACGAGGGCGGCCGAGCGTCCCCCCATTCCCACGATCGCCGGGTCTATTCGCATGGGTTCCCCGGCACTGTTAGAGCCGGGCACCGGTGTTGGCAAGCGCGGCGAGAGGGCTTCCGAGGAAAGCCACGATCGGCGGGCATCCGGCTGATCAGGCTTCCGATCGGTGCGCGTGAAGATCGCGGATTAATTGGACATCCGCGAGAACCTCGGGCCTCTTGGTTCGTTATGCTATAACAGTCAATTCGGCCTATCGCCTCTGGAGGGCTGCCGTGACGTCTCGGCAAATCGAAAGCGCGCTATCGCGCGCGCAACTGATCTGCAAGATCCGCGGAGCGCGCCTGACGCCGCTGCGCCGGCGCGTTCTCGAGTTGATCCTTTCATCGGATCAGCCGACCGGAGCCTATTCGCTGCTCGCCGAGCTACGCCGCGGGCGCGGCAAGCTGGGGCCGCCGACCGTCTACCGGGCGCTCGAATTCCTGCTCGCCAACAAGCTGATCCACAAGGTCGAGACTTCGAGCGCATTTATCGCCTGCGGCGACATCGAGCATCCGCACGAAACTCAGTTTATGATCTGCGACGATTGCGGCGCCACCGAAGAGATCCGCGACGACGAGATCGTGCAGATCCTGCGCCGGCTCGGGGAGGGCAGGGGTTTTGCCGTCGAGCGGCAAGTCATCGAGGCGCGCGGACTGTGCCCCGCCTGCCGCTCGGCACAGCGGTGAGCGCACCCGAGCGCGTACTGCTCGGCCGTGTCCGCGATTTGTTGGAGCGTGACCTGCTCGAGCAGAGCGTAACCGAGCGACTCGCGAGGGCCGCGTTCGCAGCGGCCCTGCTCTGGCTCGCGATATATTGGGCGTTGTCATGAGCGCCTCATTTGGTGGTGCGATCGCTCTCCGGAATGTCACCTTGGCGTATGACGGCCATCCGGCGGTTCATCGCCTGAGTGGTGAGTTCTCCCGCGGTTCGCTGACTGCGATCGTCGGTCCGAATGGAGCGGGGAAAAGCACGCTGGTGAAGGGGATGGTCGGCGTGCTGCGGCCGACGGACGGTCTGATCCAGCCGGACGGTTTGGGCGGCGGCGGTATCGCCTACCTCCCGCAGCACGCCGAAATCGAAAGGCACTTTCCGATTTCGGTGATCCAGACCGTGCTGCTCGGCCATTGGCGTCGAATCGGATGGACGCGTCGGGTCACCCGGGAGCTCTGCGAGGCAGCGCAACGAGCACTTGCCGCCGTCGGCCTCGCGGGGTTCGAGCGGCGACCCATCGGGACCCTATCCGCCGGTCAGTTCCAGCGTGTCCTTTTCGCACGGTTGATCGTGCAAGATGCCGGGCTGATTTTGCTGGATGAGCCCCTGGCGGCGGTCGATTGGCGCACGAGCGAGGATCTCCTGCGTTTGATCGTGAGCTGGCACCGGGAGGGACGAACCGTCGCTGCCGTGCTGCACGATCTCGATCAGGTTCGCGCCTACTTCCCGGATACCTTGCTGCTCGCCCGCGAGTGCGTTGCCTGGGGACCGACGCGGGAGGCACTGATGCCGCAAAATCTGCGGCGGGCTCGCGACTTGTCCGAGACTTGGTCGGAAGGCGAAAATCACCGGCCCGCTCCGGGACCTTGGCGGGCTGGGCTGGCCGGTTATCCGGACCCTCTCCCGGTGAGCGGAGAGCGGGAGGGATCCGCGTAACGGCGTAAAACGGGCAGTGATCCGGTGACATTGTACGATCTGGCGTTCGGCCCCTTTGCCGAGTTCGGGTTCATGCGGCGCGCGCTCGCCGGCTGTCTCGCACTTGCCCTCGGCTGCGGGCCGATCGGCACTTTTCTGGTGATCCGCCGCATGAGCTTGATGGGCGATGCGTTGTCCCATGCGGTTTTGCCGGGCGCGGCGCTCGGCTTTATCCTCGGCGGCCTCTCGTTGCCGGCGATGAGCCTCGGCGGGGTGGGGGCGGGGCTCGTGGTCGCGCTGCTGTCGGGGCTGGTGACCCGGCTGACGCCGCTGCGGGAGGATGCGAGCTTTGCCGCCTTCTACCTGATTTCGCTGGCTCTGGGCGTATTGCTGGTATCGACCCACGGCAGCAACGTCGATCTATTGCACTTGCTGTTCGGTTCGATCCTCGCGATCGACAATGCCGCGCTCGTTTTGATCGGCGCGGTTGCGAGCATGAGCCTCCTCTCGCTTGCGGTGATCTACCGCCCGCTAGTTGTCGAATGCTTCGATCCCGGCTTCCTGCGCGCGGTGGGCGGCCGCGGCGGGCTCGTGCACACGGTCTTTCTTGCGCTCGTCGTCTTGAACCTCGTCGCCGGGTTCCAGGCGCTCGGCACTCTGATGGCGGTCGGGCTGATGATGCTGCCCGCCGCGGCGGCTCGTTTCTGGGTGCACGAGCTGTGGATGCTCAGCGCCGCGAGCAGCGCCTTGGCCTTTGCCTCGGGGTTCCTCGGGCTGCTGCTGTCGTATCACCTCGATCTCCCCTCCGGGCCGTCGATCGTCCTCGTCGCCGGGCTCGCCTATTTCGCTTCGGTACTTTGCGGCTCGCGCGACAGTTTGCGGACGCTGTACCTGCAGCGCCGGCAGCCGGCAGCTTGAATTTGCGAAAAAGCTATCTACGCACGGGCGAGGTGCGCTTGAGGGGTATGGTGAACAACACAAGCTTATCGGGTCGAGGCTTGGCCTGACGCGGCCAGCCAGGGTATTTTGTGTCCTAAGCACGTAACGATCGCCGGGTTGCAAGGGGAGTCTGGATCGTGGTGAGCAGCGATTTCAACGGTGACGGCAAGTCGGACATCCTGTGGCAGAACGATAATGGTCAAGTCGCCATATGGGAGATGAACGGGACCACCGTCATTGCCAATGCCGTCATCGGCAACCCCGGGCCGAGTTGGGAGGTGATCGCGACCGGGGATTTCAACGGTGACGGCAAATCCGATATCCTGTGGCAGAGCGACAGCGGTGAAGTCGATATCTGGGAGATGAACGGCACCAGTGTCGTCGCATCCGC
>VAZT01000176.1 GCA_005884825.1 Alphaproteobacteria bacterium | reverse complement strand
CCGCGGTACGCCGGGAACGAAAGGAGCTGAAGATGAACCGGACAAACAACACGCGCAATGGACATTCCGATACTGCGCACACTGGCCTCTGCGCTCCGATGCGCCGAGGCAACCACCAGATCAGACAACATGTCACGAAACCCAGAGAGGAGGGTAGACTCATGCGAAGGCAGATGGGACTACTATCGGTCGTCGGATTTTTCGGTTTGCTTGCTAGCGCGAATGCGCAAACTCTATCGGCTTCAACCGCCGGACCGTCATTTGACGGTACATATCAGGCCGTCTCTTCGGCGAAAATCAATCAGATGTATATTGCGCAGAAAGGGAACATGGGGGTTTGTCCCGACCGGGTGCCGGGGCCGCTCACCATCGTGCAGGGTCAAGCGCGGTACACCGACGCCTCAGGCGATGAGGTCGACGGAACTGTCGGGCCGCAGGGCGAGCTGACGATGCGAGCGGAGGAGCCCGGCGGTGCCCGGGAAATGGACTTGGACGTGCGCGGCAGCATCGCGGCCAACGGCACGGTACGCGCACGCCAGGAAGGTAATTCTTGTAGTTATGACTTTGTTTGGCAAAAAGACGGCCAACTGACACCGAGTACGGCGGGCCACTCGCTCAGCATCGTTTCCTCGCCGGCTTCCCGCCGGGCAGGATGAACGGCCGCGGAGATGTAAAGTGGGCTCGCACCCCGCAACCACCGCCTTATCGTTGATACGATAAGTTGAGACAAGCGCCCGAAGCCCAGCCGGCTTCGGGCGCTATCCGCGGCCCAGGCCGACAGACCCGTGCGCCGGTAGGCGCGCGCACCCGGCATATTCAGACGGGCCCGATCCGAAAATCTCGGTGTGGATCTCCGGGAGTATGTGGTCAACAATCCTCTGCCAATCCAAGTAATGTTTGTGAGCTAGCAGATGGCAAGGGAAAGATAAGGTAAAGCGTTGCTGGCGCTACCGAGGAGAGACGCGATGACACTGCACAATCATTTTCATTCATTTCTCGACCAGGTCCATCGCGAGGGCCGTTACCGGGTGTTCACCGATCTCGAGCGGCACGCCGAGCGACCACCCCATGCCACTTGGCGCAGCGGCGGTGCCTCCCGCGATGTCGTGGTATGGTGCTCGAACGACTATCTCGGCATGGGGCGCCATCCGGCCGTCATCGATGCCATGGTCGAGACGGCGCGGCGGATGGGCGCCGGGGCCGGAGGTACCCGCAACATCTCTGGTGATAGCCATGCCGTCGTCGCGCTCGAGGCGGAGCTCGCCGATCTGCATCGCAAGGAGGCCGCCCTCGCGTTCTCTTCCGGCTATGTGTCCAATGAAGCGGCGCTTGGCACGATCGGCTGGCTGCTGCCGAATTGCCTCATTCTATCGGATGAGAAGAACCACGCCTCTATGATCGCCGGGATACGGGCGAGCGGCGCCGAAAAGCGGATCTTCCGGCACAATGATCTCGGCCATCTCGAAGCGCTGCTGCAGGAGGCAGGGCAGCTCCGCCCCAAGGTCATTGCCTTTGAATCACTGTACTCGATGGATGGCGATATCGCCCCGATAGGGCAGATCTGTGATCTGGCGGCGAAATTCGGGGCCCTCACCTATCTCGACGAAGTCCATGCTGTCGGTCTTTACGGACCCCGCGGCGCCGGCATCGCCGAACGCGATGGCGTCATGGACCGCGTCGCTATCATCGAAGGAACCCTGGCCAAAGGCTTCGGTGTGGTGGGGGGCTACATCGCGGCCGATGCCGTGATCTGCGACGCCATCCGCACGGCGGCGCCGAGCTTCATTTTCACGACCGCAATGCCGCCCGCAGTGGCTGCTGCCGCCAGGCGAAGCATTGCGCATCTAAAGCGATCAGTGGCGGAGCGGATCGCCCATCGGCTGCAGGTCGAAAAGACGCGCCGCGCGCTGAGCGAGGCTGGAATTCCGATGATGTCCTCGCAATCGCACATCATACCCGTACCAATTGGCGATCCCGGTCTGTGCCGGGAGGCGTCGAATCTGCTCTTGGAGAGGTTTGCCATCTATGTCCAGCCGATCAACTATCCAACCGTGCCGAAAGGCACCGAGCGGCTGCGCATCACTCCGACGCCGTTCCATAACGATCAGCTGATCGACGGACTTGCGGACGCCTTGCGCAAAGTTTGGGACAGATTGGGACTGCCACGAGAAACGAATGTGGCTCCAATCCCGAGCTTGGCGCGCCTGAAGCCCGCCGCTTGATCATGGCTGGCCTGTAGCGTTGTGATATTCACGGCGGCGATTACCCGAAGGCCGGTTAAAAAAATGACGATCGCAAAGCGAAAGATTGAGCTTGGGGCTCTTCGTGGCAATAGCCGCCGGTGCACTGCGTTTCGGTCTGGAGGCTGCGGGCGAAGTCACAGGCGCGTTTGCCCTTCGCCAACGCGGGAGCGCGGCGCAAGACCCTCGAAATGTCAAAGCGCGAGGTGTTGCTGGCCCTCGGTGCCGCTGGCTTGGTCAATATGCCAATGAGCGCGATGGCTGCCGTCGCGTTCCACAACGGTGCGCACCACCAGACCGCAGAGATCGAAACAGCCTATTGGACACTGGCCCCACTCCTGGGAGCGGGTGCGGCCGGTCTATTTATGCTCGCGCTGTTGGCTTCCAGTTTTTTCCAGCTCCGTTGTCGGGGTCATGGCCGGCCAGGTGATCATGCAGGGCTTTGTATCATTCCGTATCCCGATTTGGCTTCGCCGCCTCGTCGTGATGATGCCGTGGTTTGCTGTCATCAGCGCCGGCATACACATCACGCATGCTCTGGTGCTGAGCCAGGTGGTTTTGGGCCTCGTTCTGCCAATCCCGATGGTGGCTCTCGTCAGGCTCACCGCCAAGCGCGATGTGATGGGCGAGTTCGCAAATTCTCGGCTGACAAACGCAGTAGCGGTCGCCGCGACAGCGTTTGTTTCTGCTCTTAACGCGGTCCTGCTGCTCGGGATTATGGGCCTATGGATCCCATTTAGCGGCAGCTGAGTACCCCCCAGGTTACTGCCAGGGCGACCCGGCCGCTCGGCTAAAGCCTGTGGCGGTTGCGGCGCGCCGCGGAGGTCCAGATGATCGGCTATGTCGACGATTTCAAGCTGCCGGCAGTTGCGCCGTTCGGCCCGCCGCCGCTGCTCACCGTCTTTCCCCATTGCCTGAGGTATCACGAGGCAGCGCCAGCCCGGGACTGCTGGCACCCTTGAGGACCATGCCGGGCTCGGCGATCGCGGGGTGACCGCATTGGGTCACGGGCAGTAAAACTCTCAGTGAGCATATATTCTCCGGATTGTCCCAGATAGCGGACATTGTGTGGGAGCGCCGGCAATCCGCGGCCTGCCTGAGATCTACGGGCCCGGCAATTGGTCGCCCCCCTCCCCTCCCCGCATCCGTTTCACCGAGCCGTATTCCCGAAAAAATCTGTTATCAAGAATAAAGAAGCGGGGCAGGGCGGCTGGCGCAGATCCGCCAGCCGCTTTCTATTTCCGCGTCGTCAGAGTCGAAGACGGATGATCTGCCCAAAGGCGTTTCGATCCCCAGGTTGGGATCATGAAAGGCAAGTGCCTGCACCTGGACTGGAACGGGCGCATCTACAATGACGGCGTCTCGCTCATCGGGGAAGCAGATCACACCTGGACAAGAAAATACTGGTACGCCCCGCTCATATGGTGAGCGTGCATAGCTGGCGGCACTCAGTGAGCTGGGATGCCGCGAGCCCACGCCCGCACGTCCGCCACGAACAGGTCCGGGACCTCCATCGCGACGAAATGCCCGCCGCCCGGCAGGTCGGTCCAGCGCACGACGTCGTAGCCCCGCTCCACCCACGAGCGCGGCGGAAACGGCGCGCGCGGATCCGGGTGCGCCGCCACGGCTGTCGGAATGCGTACTCGTCGCCCCTCCGGCATGAGGTTCACACCTTCAGCCGGCGCCGCCGCGTAGAACCAGCTTGCCGTCAGGAAGGCGTCGTTCATCACGTAGATCATTACCTCCGTCAGGATCTGGTCACGCGTGAACACCGCGTCGAACGGGCGCTCCCGCAGGTCCGCCCAGTCGTGCAGGCGTTCAACGATCCAGGCGGCCTGCGCGACCGGGTTGTCCACCATGGCGTAGGCGAGCGATTGCGGCCGGGTCCGTTGCAGCACCTGGTAGCCGCCAAGCGCTTCCTCAGCGGCGGCGCGGGTGCTGCGCCAAGCCTTCTCCTCCTCGGTGTGCGGCTCGCCAGCTGGCATCACCAGCACCGAGTTAAGATGGATGCTCGACACCGACCCGGCGTGCTCCAGCGCGAGCCAGGCCGTGACCGCCGCGCCCCAATCCCCGCCCTGAGCGAAATAGCGGGGATAGCCGAAGCCCTCCCGCATCAACGTGTCGAACAGGCGCGCCGTCGTGCGGGCGCCAATTGGCGTGCGTGGCTTTCCGGAGAACCCGAAGCCGGGCAGCGACGGGATGACCAGGTCGAACGCGTCGTCCGGTCGTCCTCCGAAGCGGGACGGAAACGCCAGCGGCTCGACTATCTCCCAGAACTCGAACACCGAGCCCGGCCATCCGTGGGTCAGCAGCAGCGGACGCCGCCCGCCGGCTTCCCCGACGACGTGCATCGCATGGAGGTCGATGCCCTCCACACGGTGGGTCACCTGCGGGTAGCGGTTGAGCAATGCCTCGGCCCCGCGCATGTCGAAGCCGTCCGCCCAGTAGGCGCACAAGGCGCGCAGGAACGCCGGGTCGCAGCCATAGCGCCAGCCGGCGTCCTCGGGGGCGTTGGGGAAGCGGTAGGCGCGAATGCGCGCGCGCAGGCCGTCGAGTGCGGCATCGCTCCAAGCGACACTGAACGGCGTCATGGCGCTTCCGGACGGCTGGAAGCCTTGCCGCTCACCATCAGCGCCACGCCTCCCAACGCGACGGCGGCGGCGGCGGCCTTGGACCAGTTCAGCCGTTCGCCAAGGAACAGCGACGCGAGCACAAGGGTGATGACCGGCGCGACGTAATTGTAGCTGTTCGCCAGCGTGGGGGAGACAGTCTGGTTAACCCAACTGAATACGCCGTAGCCGAGCAATGTGCTGACGATGGTCAGGAACGCCAGCGCCGCCCAAGCACGAGCCGGAACATCCGCCAGCCGAACGCTTGCGGCCTCGCCGGTGAGCCAGGACAACGTGGTCAGCAACAAGCCGGCAGTCACAAGCTGCACTGCGAGGTTGAAGACCGGGTCGCGCGGCAGCGTAACCCGGGTCGCGGCCAGCGATCCCGCGGCCCAGCACGCCGTCGCGGACAGAATGGCCGCCGCGCCCTTCGGACTAAAACTGCCGCCCGACGCCGAACTCCAGCCCAGCAATGCCGTTCCCAAAAAGCCGACGCAGACGCCCAGCAGTTTCCGCCGGTCGAGCGGTTGCCGGAACACGAACCAGGCGAACAGCGCCAGGTAAAGCGGCGGCGTGGACCCGAACACCGACGCCTCGCCGGCCGGCAGATAGCTTACGCCCCAAATCACTAGGGCTTGGCCCCCAACAAGCATGACGATGCCCAGCAGCGCCGCCGTGAGCAGGGAAGGCGCGTCTGGACGCTCGTCGGCTAGGACGCGCCACACTGCCAGCGGCAGCAGCACGATGCCCGCCACGGTGAAACGGGTGGCCGCCAGGAACGCCGCGGGCAACGCGTCTACGCCCACCTTAAAGGCGAGGAAGTTGACGCCGTTGTAGACCCACAGAAACCCGACCGCGAGCAAGACCCATCGCGTGCCGGGCCGGACGCGTTCGGCCGCCGAAGCGCCGGCAGTCACGCCTGCCAGTCCGGCGCGCTCAGACGTTCGAAGAACGTTCCGATCTCGGCAGAAGCGCGGTCCGGCTGCTCACGGTGCGGGAAGTGGCCGGCGTCCGGGAAGGGCGCAAAATCGAGGTTCGGGAAGGTTTCCGCCAGCCGATCGGACCACTCCGCCGGCAGCGTCGGGTCGCACTGCGCCCAACGCACGCAGGTCGGAAGCGGGATTGGCGGCTGCGGCGGGGGCGGATCGTCGGATGCCTCCGCGCGGCGCTGGGCGGCAACAGCGCGGTAGTGGGCAAACCCGCCGGCGAGGTTGCCGGGCGCCTGGAAGTTGGCCACGAACGCATCGATCGCGGCGTCGTCGAACGCCTCCTTCCGGTGCGCCCACTTCCGCAGGAAGAATGTGAAAAAGCGGCGCACGGCCTCCGGTGAGGCCGCCAGCAAATCGGGCGCAAGGTCGCTCTGGTTGAACCAGGTGTGCCATACGTGCTGGAGATGGGTGGGCGCGGTAAAGCGTTTGCCGATTCCCGGATACATGAAGTTGAAGAAGAACAAGCCGACGATCCGGTTGGGATGGCGCCGGGCCAGCGTCTGCGTGATCGTCGCGCCCACGTCGTGCGACACGATCCCGACCGATACGATTCCGAGCGCGTCGAGCAGCCCGACGAGATCCTCCGCCTGCTCGGCCGGCCCGAACGGCCCTTCCGGCTTGTCGCTGCCGCCGAAGCCGCGCAAATCGGGCGCGATCAGGTCGAAGCGGTTTGCCAAGCGGGTCATCACCGGTTCCCAGGTCAACCAGAACTCCGGCCAGCCATGAAGGAGAAGCAGCGGCCGCCCCCGCCCGGCGCGCGCGACATGTAGGTTGGCGCCCCGGACGGCGACGGTGGAGTGCTCAATCATGCTGCTTCCTCCCTCCAGCACCACGCCGACAACAGATCCTGCGCGGTTTGATGGTCCGGCAGGGCTTCGCCATGCCCGGCCGCAGACTAAGATGCGTATCCGATACATTGAGCAAGACTTTGAAGCACGATACGCTTTGCATCCTATTTCCCCTTGATTCATTCAACGCGATAATTTGGATTATCACGTAGAGGAGGATGCGCTCGAGGGCCGGGTTCCGACGGGGTCGCCCCCCGCTAATAAATCGATCGACGAAAGGAAGCTGTTCGACGTCATCGCACGAGCTTATTTGGCTGCCGTCATGCCCGACTTCCGCTATCTGTGTTTCAGCACCGAATCG
>VAZT01000732.1 GCA_005884825.1 Alphaproteobacteria bacterium | reverse complement strand
AAGGCCTGCCGGGCGATCTCCTCGATCGCGACGGAGCGGTCGGTGCCGACGATCGTGAAGCGGCCGGCCTCGAAGACGATGTCGTTCGCCGCCGCCTCCATGACATGGGCGGCGATCTTGCGACCCTTTTCGACCAGCCGGTCGGCTGCGGTGACAATGGCGGAACCCGCGAGCTGCGCCGAGCGCGAGCCGAAGGTGCCGATCCCCATGGTCACGAGATCGCTGTCGCCAAAGCGGTAGCGGATCTTGTCGGCATCGATGCCGAGTTTCTCCGACAGCACCCCGATGCCAAGCAGCTTGCCGCGGCGGCGCGCCGCGGCCCGCCGCTCTTCGATGCCGTCATAGGCGGCGAGATGCAGCGCGTCCTCGAGGTTCTTCGCGAAATCGCCGCTGTCATAGGTCTGCCGCATCGGAGTCGTGTACGGCATCGCAGTTTTCGGGATCGTGTTGCGGCGGCGCAGTTCGGCGGGGTCGATGCCGAGCTCGCGCGCCGCCTTGTCGATGATCGTCTCGGTGAAGTAGATCGGCTCGGGCCGGCTGCCGCCGCGATAGGGCGCGGTCGTCATCGTGTTGGTCAAGACGGCGATGCATTCGGCATAGACGGCCGGGAAGGTGTAGGTGTTGACGAGGCAGCCCATGCCGATCGTCAACGGGATCGTCGGCCGGTCGCTGGAATAATAGGCGCCGATCGAGGAGATCCAGCTCGTGCTGAGCGCCAGGAACTTGCCGTTATCGTCGAGCCCGAGCTCGGCCTCGACGGTGCTGCCGCGCGCCTGCTCGTCGGAGAGCAGCCCCTCGCTGCGATCGGCCGTCCAGCGCACCGGCCGGCCGGTGACTTCCGACGCCCACAGCGACAGCCCGTATTCCGGGTAGCAGCCCCCTTTCATGCCAAAGCCGCCGCCCATGTTGTCGCAGACGACGCGGACCTGATGGTGCGGCAGGCGGAAGATCTGGCCGGCGAGGGCGGCGCGGATCTGATGCACCGACTGCACCGTGCAGCGGATCGTGTAGCGCTCCTCGGCCGGGTCGTAATAAGCGAGGCAGCCGCGCGGCTCCATGCTGTTGGCGGTGACGCGGTTGACCGGGATTCGCATGCGGACGACATGGGGGGCGCGCGCCAATGCCGCGTCGACCGCCGCCCGATCGCCGGCCTCGAAGGTGAAAGCCTCGTTGCCGGGGTTGTCGGGCCATACCGCCGGCGCGCCGGGCGCGAGCGCGGCCTCGGCGGTGATGGCCGCGGGTAGCGGCTCGTATTCGACCGCGATCAGCTCCGCCGCATCCTTTGCCTGGTGCAACGTCTCGGCGACAATGAATGCGACGGGATCGCCGACGTAACGGACATGGTCTTGCGCGAGCAGCGGCTGCGGGCAGACAAAACCCGGTCCGCCATTCTTTTTCCGTCGCGGCACTAAGGGGCGCAAGGTGCCCAGGCCGCGCCGCTTCAGATCGGCGCCGGTCAGGACAGCGAAGATGCCGGGCGCGGTCTTGGCCTCGTCGGCATCGATCGAAGTGACGCGGGCATGCGCGTGCGGCGAGCGAAGCACATAACCGCGTAGGGCGCCGATCGCCGGCACATCGTCGACATAGCGCCCGCGGCCAGTCAGGAGCCGGAAATCCTCCTCGCGCCTGACCCGTTGTCCGATCGCCTGCACCGCCATTCGCTGCTCCGCAAATTTCCGCGTCCCGGCGAAAGCCGGGACCCACAGTGACGCGTGGCTCCGGTCAGCCCGAGCGCGCTTCGAGGATCATGCCTGCTCGGACGCAATTCGCGAGCGAAAAAGTGGGTCCCGGCTTTCGCCCGGACGCCGGTGAAGAAGGCGTGACAGTCGTGCCAGGGCTACGGGTGGATGACTGTCTCGGTGCGGCTGATCACAAAGGCTTCGTGACGGTCGAGGAAATCGGCGACGACCTCGACAAACGCCTCCGGCCGCTCGGCGCCGATC
>VAZT01000731.1 GCA_005884825.1 Alphaproteobacteria bacterium | reverse complement strand
GGCAGACCGGTTTGACCTGCGCCGCGACATTCAGTTCAACACGCGGGTGCATTCGGCGACCTTTGACGAGGTCGAGGACCGCTGGGTTCTTGAAGTCGGCGACGGCGAGCGGGTGACGGGAACCCATTGCATCATGGCTACCGGCTGCCTCTCGTCGGCCAACATGGCCGAATTCGCGGGCATCGACACCTTTCAGGGCGAGACCTACCACACCGGCCATTGGCCGCATGAGGGCGTGGACTTCAGCGGCAAGCGCGTCGGGGTCATTGGGACAGGCTCCTCGGCTATCCAGTCGATCCCGATCATTGCCCAGCAAGCAGCGCATCTCTATGTCTTCCAGCGGACTCCAAACTACACCATCCCGGCGCACAACGGGCCGCTGGACCCGGCCTACCAGGCGGCGGTGAAGGCTGACTACGCGGGATTACGGGCGCGGGCGAAACAGACCGTTCCGGGCATCGATTTCAATTTTAACATGGAGTCCGCCTTGGCTGCGGATGAGGAGGAACGCCAGCACGAGTTCGAGAAGCGCTGGACCTATGGCGGCCTCCCGTTCATAGGTGCGTTCGGTGACCTACTCTACAATCAGGCGGCCAATGACCTCGCGGCCGAGTTTGTTCGCGGCAAGATCCGAGAGATCGTGCACGATCCGGAGATCGCTGAGATGCTCTCGCCGCGCAACGTCATCGGCTGCAAGCGGCTCTGCGTCGATACCGGCTACTGGGGGACCTATAACCGCCCAAATGTCACCCTGATCGACGTCAGCGGCGAGCCGATCGAGGCGATCACGCCGGCTGGCATTCGGGCCAAGGATCAGGAATACGCAGTCGATGCGATCGTGTTCGCGACCGGCTTCGATGCGATGACCGGGGCGCTGTTGAAGATCGACATCCGCGGCACCGGCGGCCAAGCGCTCAAGGAGAAGTGGCGCGAGGGCCCGAAGACGTATCTCGGCCTTGGCATCGCTGGCTTCCCCAATCTCTTCACCATCACCGGGCCGGGCAGCCCCTCAGTGCTGACCAACATGCTGCCATCAATCGAGCAACACGTTGAATGGGTGGCCGATTGCATCGGGTATGTGCGCGACAGAGGCCTCAGCCGGATTGAGGCCCGGGCCGAAGCCGAGGAGAACTGGGTCACGCATGTCCGCGAAGTCGCCGGCACCTCGCTACGCTCCACCTGTAGCTCCTGGTATATCGGCGCCAACGTGCCGGGCAAACCGCGCGTGTTCATGCCGTACATCGGCGGCTTCCCGGCCTACGTACAGAAATGTGACTCTGTCGCCGCCAACGCCTTAATCACGTCCTTTGGCCGACGAAATCGGCGAGCTCCTTGCGCGTCGTTTCTCGCGCCACGAACAGGAACATCGGCACGAGCAGGAAGAACGATAGGGCGAGAAGTGGAAGCGCCGCCGCGATCGAATAGGACGTCGCAATCCAGCCGACGATCGCTGGTGCCGACGCGGCGGCCGCGCTGCCGAAGGTGAACGCCACGCCCACAGCCGTCCCGCGAATCTGGGTCGGGAACAGTTCGGTGTTGTAGCCCAGGCCGGCGCCGAAGCTTCCCGTGATAAGGAAATTCAAGACCAATCCCACCCAGAACAGGCTCGACGGACTGTCGAGATATCCCAATATTACTAGGAGGATCGAAGCAGGAAGTACAAAGCTGGGAATGACGTAACGGCGGCCAAACAGGTCGGAGAGCCAGCCGCAAAGGTAATACGCGAAGATTGCGCAGAACATCCAGATCGAGAGATAGCTCGCGGTGGTCTGAAAGCCGAGATGCTTTTCGTTGGCGAGGAATTGGGGCATCCAAGCCGACCAGCCAATCCAGGTGAACAGATAGAAGAAATAAAGAAAGGTCGCAGTCAGCATCTCGCGGGGGTACTCGCGCACCGGCGACCAGATATGAAGGCGCTTCTTCAGCCCTTCCCTCACCATTGCCCTAGTGACACGCTCGAAACGTGGGCTATCCTTGACACCCAGCCGGACCCAGAAAACCAGCAGAGCCGGCAGGATTCCGAGCCAATAGAGAGACCGCCATCCCCACAGCGGCACGACGACGAGAGCCGTCAAGGAGCACAACATGTAACCGAACGGGTACCCACCAACGAGGCCGCCGAGCGCGGTGGCACGCCATTTCGTCGGCGCGGTCTCGCTGACCATGATCATGCCGACCGGAGTTTCGCCTTGCAGCGTGATGCGGGTGATCGAGGTGAAGATCAGCAGCTGCAGCGGCCCTTGCGCAAAGCCGGTGAGACCGGTGAACAGCGAATAACCGAGGATCGTCAGAACGAGGATGGGCCTGCGGCCGTACAAATCAGCCAGTGTCGG
>VAZT01000730.1 GCA_005884825.1 Alphaproteobacteria bacterium | reverse complement strand
ACCGCTGGGACTGCATGATGAAATTGCAGAACGCCGGGGTCCCGGCCGGGGTGTGCCAGAATGCCGAGGACCGCGTCGACACCGACCCTCAGCTTGAGCACCTCAAATGGCTGACCGAAGTCACCGGCACCAAGATCGGCACCTGGCCGATCTATGAATTGCCGATGAAGTTCAGCAGGACCCCGGCCTATATCGGCGGCCCCACCGATCGCGGCGCCCCATGCTATGGCGAGGACAACATGTGGGTGCTGACCGAACTCCTCGGCCGCACCCCAAGCGAAGTCGAGCGGCTCGCCGAGGAGGGGGTCATCTGAATTTTCGCCATCAAATGTCCGGTCCTGACCCTCAAGGAGAGATCGTGGGACGGAAGAGGCGAGGCACTCGCTGGTCTGCGGCCGCCTCGCCGCTCCGAGCCGTCGATCACTCGACAACGAGGGTCGGTTTGAGGGCCACGGGCCGGGACACGTTGTAGAAATTGGGCGAGGTCGCCATCACCGCCTCGTGGATCTCGGCGAACTCTTCCTTAGTGCCGCTGCCCTTGATGCGGACGATATAGCTCAGGTTCTCGTAGCCCGGCGGTACGGTGGGATCGACCCCGAGGAAGCCGCGGAGATCGATGTCACCATCAGTCTGGATCTCCAGGCTTTCGAGGGTGATCCCGCGCACTGCGCACTGCGCTACGTACCCCACCATCATGCAGGCGTTGAGCGCCGCGAGCAGATGTTCCTGCGGATTGGCGAACCGGTTTGTTCCACCCAATTCGCTAGGTTCATCGATGTCGATCGAGAACCGACGCGGCACCCGTTCTCCGCCGATCCCGAAGCCTTCGATTTGCGCACGGCTCCGGGTTTGTCCCTGCCAGGTCGTGGTGACCCGCCAGTTTGTCTTGCTTTTTGCGGCGTCCCGCCTGACGCGATCGATCAGCGCAAACAGATCGTCGAGATTGATGCCGTTGACGACGTTAGGTTCGGCGGTCTTCGGTTGGGCAACCATGATAGGCCTCCTTTGCTTGGGTGGTGGAGAGAGTTCAGGCTGGATCATTGGAGCGTGGCGAGCGCCGCCTGGATGCGCTGGCCCTGGTTTTCGGTGATCAGGCTGGAAAGCACCTTGCCGAAGCGCGGGTGCTGGGCGCCCGAATGGATGTATTGCCACCGGTAAGCCTGGATGAATGCGGCCTCGATCGCCCGCGCCTCGATCTTGTCGACTGCGCGGCCGCACTTCGCCGCGAAGTAATCTGCGTCGGCTTTGGCCTGGGCTTGCAAGATGGCGTCCACCGCGGCGACCAGCTCGATGAACTCATTGACCGCCCGGTCGCGTTTCTCCGCCGTTAGCCCGGCGTCGTGGCGCACCCACTCGAGTTCGTCAACGATCGCGTGCTGGCATTCCTCCTTCCAGTGAAAGAGGAACACGTCCTTGAACAGCTCGGAGAGGTCGGTGTCGGGGTCAATGCTCTGGCGATAGTGGAGTTGAGTGAACAACTCGATATCCAGCGTCAGTGCCAACACCGCCCATGTACTCTTGCCGAGCACAGCCTGGGCGACGGCGTCGGGATCGACATCGAAGCGATAACCGTCGGGCAGAACGTCGCCGACCATCGTGTCGATGCGGCGGAACAACGCTTGGTGCTTTAACTCCTCGTCGCTGAACCGAATCAGCGCCTCGAGCACAACCTGATCACCGAAACAGTGGTCCTGGCTCAATTCCAGGACCTTGGCAGTGATGAAGCGCTCGACCAGCCCAAAGACATTGGCGTAGGTGCGGCCCTGGATCTGGCTAACGAACCGTTTTTCATTGGCCGATAGAGTCGTGAACGCGTCGGCCAGGGAAAGCCCGTCCGGGAGGAATTTGTGCGCGGCATCGAAGCGGCGCCCCCGGATTACGTCCTCGTCTAAGTCCCAGCGCACCCGCTTGGACGTCTGAATGCAGCGCGCGTACCGTGCGCTATCGGAGATTTTGTTGAGCGCATTCATCTTCCGTCTCCTTTCCCGGAGGCCTGTGCCGACGGAACGGACGAACCAGCCGGCTGAGGCGGCCATCTGTAAATCGGCCGGCGGTCGCGGGCTATGGCCGGCCCACCGGCAAACATGACCGAAACACCTAATCCTGGTAGGAAGGCCGGTATGGACGCCCTATCCGAGGTCTTGAGGGTGGCGCATTTGACCGGCGGTGTATTCCTGCACGCCGACTTCTTCGCGCCGTGGTGCATAGCGTCCCATGTCGGGCCCGAGCATTGCGCACCTCTTCTCCCGCCATCGACCCATCTGATCCTCTATCACTATGTCGTCGAGGGCGATTTTCGCATCCGGGTCGAGGGCGAGGATGGGGAGGACCTCACAATCGGGCCAGGCGAGGTCGTTCTGCTGCCGCGCAATGACCTGCATCTTATGGGAAGCGACCTGAGCCTGCCGCCGGTGGCGGGTAGCGATATAATCCGTCCGCCCCAGGACGGCGGGCTGTTCTCCATCCATCACGGCGGCAACGGCCGACGCACGCGGATGATCTGCGGGTTTCTCGGTTGCGCCAGCGCTGAGGGCAATCCGGTGATCTCGACCCTGCCGTCCATGCTCAAGCTCAACGTCGAGCAAGGCGGAGCCGGAGAATGGATCCGCTCAACATTCCAATACGCCGCGGAGGAGGTCTCCGCTGGTCGTCCAGGAT
>VAZT01000175.1 GCA_005884825.1 Alphaproteobacteria bacterium | reverse complement strand
TGCCACAGCGTGGCAGCAACGGTTAAATTGGCGGCAATGGCGGCAAAGATCACGACGCCGAACAGCGCCCAACCGCGGTAGATCGACTGGACGACAAAATAGTGCTGCTCGGAAAGGCCGATCTTGTTGGGTAATTCGAACAGATGGGCACCGACGGGCACAAACGCCAGCGCCGTCATGACCACCGCAACAAGCTGCAGCAAACGCAAGGTAATCAGAACGGAAGGGGCTTAGTCACCTGGAAGCTCTGCCGCGTCTCCATCTGCTTAACCCAGTTCTGCAGTTTCGGATGCTCCGCCATTGGCGCGCGGCCTTCCGGCACGTTGCCGAAATGATAGAGCAGCGGGATCACCATCAAATCGGCGAGACTGATGTGAGCGCCGGTCAGGAACCGGTGGTCCTCCATTAGACGGTCGATCTCCGAAAGGCATAGGAGGGCGCGCGGCAACGCCGCCGCGATCGCCGCCTCGTCGGGCATGCCGCCGAGAAGCCGCGGCACCAATATGCGGTTGAAGAGGATCGCGCCGGCGATGCTGGGCCAGGCGTAGGCATCGACAATGCCGATGATCTGGTTCATCCGCGACCATTCGTGCACATCTTCGGGCTGCAGCGGCGTCCCCGCAAAGCGCTCGTCGACATAGCGCATGATCGCCTGCGTCTCGTAGAGCGCAAAACCGTCATGCTCGAACGAGGGGACCTTCGCGAAGGGCTGGCGCGAGAGGTGCGGCTCTTGCCGATGGGCGCCAAACGGCACCTCGACCAGCTCGTGCGTCACGCCCTTTTCCGCCAGAGCCAGACGCGCGCTCCAGACATAGGTGCTGCCGGCCGGGCCGTAGACGATCGGATGGGCCATGGTCATGCCCTCATTTTTTGGAGGATTGTCCGGTCAGTGCCGGTGTCGCGCCGCTGCCGTTGTTGAGGAGTGCGCCGAAAATCGCCGCGGCGCTGTCGAGCCCGGTGCTTTGGCCACCGGTCGACACGACGGTTTGCGGAACCAGCTTTCCAATCAGCGAGACCACCTCCGGCTTTTCCTGGATGGTTTTGAGCAGCTGCTGAACAAGGGTGATCGTCAGCACCCGGTCCTGGCCCAGCACGTCCGCTTGCGCCTTTTGCCCTTGGGCAATTTCCTCGAGCTCGAGCTTCTGACCCTCGCCGTGCAGCTTCGCCGCGTTTTTGTTCTGCTCGGCGACCTGAACGCCGATCACCGACTCCACCAGCTGGTGCTGTTGTTCCGCCGTCGCTCGGGCCTTTTCGGTTTCGATCCGTTGCGTCTGCGCCTTTTGCTCCTGCTGGTAGGTGACCTGAAGCTGGTCCGCCAATTGCTGGCGCAGCCGCGACACCAGAAGCTCGGGCGGCAATGCCGGATCGCCGAACTTTACCTCCTTGATGACGATCCCCGCCCGCAAGCCCTCGGGGCGAATGGCATCTTCGACCGCGTGCTCGAGCTCGGCGCGATTGTCGGCGAGATCCAAGACATGGCGGCCTTGCGCACCGACAACATTGCGGACGATCGAGCGGATGGTCGGGACCATGATGTTGTTCTCGATCTCGGGCAGCCCACCGACCGAGGCGACGACAAAGGGCGCATTGTCGGGCGTAACCTGGGCGAGAACCCGAAGCTCGAGCGGCACCAGCCAGCCTTCGACAAACGGCGTGATCGCCGGGTCGGCCGAGCCGGGCGGCACCGGACGATCTTCGGAGCGTGGCGACTGGGTCAGATTGCCCGCCTGATCGAGGCTGAGGTCGATGTAGCGTTTTTTATAGCCGCCCTTGAACTCCCAGGTCTGCACTCGGGTGCTCATCATCGTGATCTTGTACGCCGCTTCATTCGCGTAATAGCGGCCGGGTTGCAGAGCTCTCTCCCAGATCCCGATGCAGCCGACCGGAACCAGGGTCGCAGTCAGCTTGCCTTCATCGGTTTTTGCTTCTCTGGCGGCGACGGCTTCGCCGCTCGCATTTGTCGACACCATCTTTTGCTGGCAGGAGGCCGGCTTGTCCGCGTTCAAATTGCCGAAATGCACCGAGTCGACGACATTGGACTTGACGACGCCGACAAAGCCTTCGGCGACATCCACAGCGTTATAGACGCTGAGGTCCCAGAGATACGTGTTGAGCCGGTAATTTCCCGGCGTCAGGATGGTCGTCTGCGGGCCCCGCTGGCCGCCGTGAGTGAGGAAATATTCGGCGTCGAGCATGTCCAGCTCATGCTCGGGAGGAAACGCGTCGGCCAGGAACTGATCGGGACGAAGCGGCGCCCCATCTTTCGCGTTCAAGAACCCGTATTTACCCGATGGAATGGAAACGACCTTTTTGTTCTCGACCTGATAGATCACATTGACGAGAAACCAGGGATGCCAGCCGGGGGTCAGGATCTCGGCCTGCGGACCCTTTTCTCCATTGGTCGCGATGATGTGCTCGCCAGGCAGCGAGGTGGTCCCGTAAATCTTGTTCAATACCGCAATCTCATCCGATTCAACGTGAACATACGAAGTTGCGGCCAGACAGATCAGCGCGATCGCCACAAACACGATCCGCAGCGACAGCGACAGCGTCCGGAAATCCGGCCGCGCGCGATTGACGAAGAGGCCGAGGATACTCGGCGCCACCGCCGCCAGCACGAAGTACAAAAGTGCTACAACTACCCAAAACATCGAAACCTCCCCGGCCGGATGTTTTCCGGCCGCATCAGCTCAACATGAGCTCCGCCGTGCCAAGGCCGGAAACTTCGATCACTACCCGGTCGCCCGCCACCGGGTATTGGATCGGGACCATGCTCCCGGTCATGACGATCATACCGCGCCGCAATGGGTTTCCAGCTGCCGCAAGCTTGTCCGCGAGCCAGGCGAGCGCATTCAGCGGATGGCCCATCACATCGCCGCCGTTTCCGCTGCCGATCTCCTGCCCATTGATCGACAGCCGGGCCGTAGCCCGAGCCAAATCTTGGTCCCGCCAGCCGGTCACCGGGGTCCCGAGCACCACCCCGGCATTCCATACGTTGCCGGCTACCATCGCCGCAGCGTCGAGCCGCTTGTAATCATAATGCAAATCTTCGATCAGCTCGATTGCCGCCATGCAGCTCTCGACCGTCGCGGCGATCTTACCGGGGTCACCGCCTTGCGGCAGGTCCTCGCCCAGCCGGAAAGCGATCTCTGTTTCGACCCCGAGGCGGCAGTAATCCGCCGCTGCCAGCTCGGCACGGCGATGATGGACCTCGCGCGCGAAAATCGCGCCGTAGCAGGGCTCGCCGACCCCACAGAGCTTCTGCATGACAGGCGTCGTAAGCCCGATCTTGTAGCCGGCGACAGCGCCCCGCCCGTCGGTTTCCTCGACCTCCTGAAAAGCCCGCCGAATGGCGTAAGCTTCGTCGAGGTTTGCCGGGTAAAGATCGGCCGGCAATATTTCGATAGGCTGGCGACGCCGAAACAGTTCGACTATGCGCCGAGCTTTTTCCCGCGGGTCAAATGTGGCCATCTCTATTCTCCGCGAAATTTTTTTACCACGGAGGCACGGAGATCACAGAGATGATTTTTTCTCGGTGTCTTCCGTGCCTCTGTGGTGAATCATTCTAGCTGCGAAGTCCCGGGGCATGACCTTCCGGTCGCGGTCAGCTGGGTTTTTCCGTCGCGAGCTTTGCCGATTCATCCGTAATCGCCATGATCCGGCGAAATCGCGCATCCGCCTCGGTGGCCGGAAAATATCATGAGCGAAACGTGGCAAATCCTCGCCGTGCGAAGGACCGGGTGTCCCGCGCCAAGTCTCCTATATAGAGGACCATGGAAAACCTCGTCCAGCCGACGCTCGATTTCATCTCCGCGCATTCGAGCTGGGCCTTTCCGGTGATGTTCGTCACCGCGTTCGGGGAATCGTTCGCGTTTTTGAGCCTGCTGTTTCCCGGCACCTCGATCCTGATCGTCGCCGGGACATTGATGTCGGCCGGGTCGCTGCCTTATTGGCCGGTTCTGGTGGGGGCGGTTATTGGTGCGGTACTCGGCGACTCGGTCTCGTTCTGGCTCGGTTACCGCTATGGCGGCGGGATCGGCAGGATATGGCCGTTCACGCGCAATCCGGACCTGCTGCCGAACGGCATCCGGTTTTTTCAGAAACACGGCGGTAAAAGCGTTTTCATCGGACGCTTCTTCGGCCCCGTGCGCGCTGTGATACCTCTCGCCGCCGGCATTATGCGGATGCGGCGTGGCCGGTTTTGGTTCGCCAATGTCACCTCGGCGATCGTCTGGGCCCCGATGCTACTGTTTGCCGGCGATGCTGTCGGCGATGTCGGCGACCGCGTGATCGGATCCGCCAATACGGTATTGCTCGTCTTTGGCGGTCTGACCGTGTTCGGCATCATCGCCGTGGTGTGGGCGATGATGAAGTCCGGCAGATCGAGATCGTGAGGAAGGAACGAATGCCCTCGTTCTTTTCACCTTACCGCCACGAATTCGTCCGCGTCGCAGCCTGCGTTCCGCATGTCGCCGTCGCCGATCCGCGGCAGAACGCGGACAATGTCATGGACCTCCTCGCCGCCGGCGACAAGGCCCGCATCGCCTTGATGGTTTTCCCGGAATTGGGAATTTCCGCCTATGCGATCGATGATCTGTTGTTCCAGGACGCGGTGCTCGACGAAGCGGCGCGGCAGCTCGATCGTTTGATCTCCGCCAGTAGCGGCCTCTTCCCGGTCTTTGTCGTCGGGACGCCGCTGCGGCACCGCGGACACCTCTACAATTGCGGCGCGGTGATCCATCGCGGACAGCTGCTCGGGGTCGTGCCCAAGGTATATCTGCCGAATTACCGGGAATTTTACGAACGGCGGCAACTCACCTCCGGCGAGAACATCATCGGTCAGTCGATCGAAATAGCCGGACACGAAGCGCCCTTCGGCCGCGATCTGCTGTTCGCCGCGGCATTCACGTTCCATGTCGAGATCTGTGAAGATCTGTGGGTGCCGCATCCGCCGAGTACCGATGCGGCGCTCGCCGGGGCCGAAATCCTGCTCAACCTGTCGGCCAGCAACATCACGATCGGCAAGGCGGATATGCGCCGCCTGTTGTGCGCATCGCAAGCTTCCCGCTGCATCGCCGCCTATGCCTATTCGGCGGCGGGTGCCGGCGAGTCGACGACCGACCTCGCCTGGGACGGCCAAGCCGGCATCTTCGAATTGAGCGACCTGCTCGCCGAAACCGAGCGTTTCTCGTCCCAACCCGAGATGGCGATCGCCGATGTCGATCTCGGCCGTATCCGGCAGGAGCGGATGCGCACGAATACCTTCGGCGACAATGCGCGAGCCCCGACAGACAAGCCCCCCGCGTTCCGCACCGTCGCGTTCGAGTTCGCTGCACCGGATGAACCTCTGGAGCTGCGCCGAAGGGTCGAGCGCTTCCCGTACGTGCCGGCGGATCCGGCGATGCTGAGGGAGAACTGCTACGAGGCCTACAACATCCAGGTTCAGGGCCTCGCGCAACGACTGAAGGGGACGGGGTTGAAGAGGCTCGTCATTGGCGTCTCGGGCGGGCTCGACTCGACCCAGGCATTGATCGTCTCGGCGCGGGTTATGGATCGGCTGGAACTGCCGCGCACCAATGTGCTGGCCTATACGCTCCCCGGCTTTGCGACGAGCAAGACCACCAAGGCCAATGCCTGGCGGCTGATGAAGGCGCTCGGCGTCACTGGCGCGGAGGTAGACATCCGGCCGGCCGCGAAGCAGATGCTGAAGGACATCGGGCACGCCTCGTCCGCCGGGGAAGCGCTCTACGACGTGACTTTCGAGAACGTTCAGGCCGGGTTGCGCACCGACTATCTGTTCCGGCTGGCAAACCACAATGGCGGGCTGGTGGTCGGCACGGGCGACCTTTCCGAGCTGGGCCTCGGCTGGTGCACCTACGGGGTTGGCGATCAGATGTCGCATTACAACCCGAATGCGTCGGTCTCTAAGACCCTGATCCAGCATCTGATCCGGTTTGTCGCGGCTTCCGGCGACGTCGACGAGGAGACCGCGCGCGTTCTCCACGATATTCTCGCGACCGAGATTTCGCCGGAGCTGGTGCCGCCCGGCGCCGACGGCGTCATCCAGTCGACCGAGAGCATCGTTGGGCCCTATGCGTTGCAGGACTTCAACCTGTTCTATGCGACGCGCTTCGGCTTCCGACCCTCCAAGATCGCCTATCTCGCTTGGAACGCGTGGAGTGACCCGGAGCGAGGCCGCTGGCCACCCAACATCCCGGATGCAGCAAAACGCGCGTATAGTCTTTCCGAGATCAGGCAATGGCTGCGCGTATTCCTCTACCGCTTTTTCGAACTCAGCCAGTTCAAGCGCTCGGCTTTGCCCAACGGCCCGAAAATCTCGTCGGGCGGATCCCTGTCTCCACGCGGCGATTGGCGCGCCCCCTCCGACGCCACCGCCCGGGTCTGGCTCGAAGAGCTCGAAACGGCGGTTCCTGACGCCGACTGACCCACATCAAACGACCGCCGTTGATGCCCCTCATCCCGACCCTCTCCCCACAGGCGGGGCGAGGGAGTAGAAAGCCCCTCGCCCCGCCTGCGGGGAGAGGGAGGGGCCCAGCCCGCAGGGCGGGGAGGGTGAGGGGCCGCTGCCGCAATACCTGTTTTGACGTTCGGCAGGAGGGTGATGGGCAATGAACCGTCTCGATGGTAAGGTTGCGTTGATTTCGGGTGCGGCCCGCGGCATTGGCGCAGAGACTGCGCGCCTCATGGCCGAGGCCGGGGCCCGTTTCGGCGGCCTCGACATCCTCGTCAACAATGCCGGGGTTTTTCTCGGCATGAGCCTCGAAGAGGCAACGCTTGCCGATTGGCATCGGGTCTGCGGCGTGAATTTGACCGGCGTCTTTCTCGGCACGAAGTTGTCGGCGCCGGCGTTGCGCGAGAGCGGACACCGCAGCGCGCACGGCAGCGCCATCGTCAACCTCGCTTCGGTCGCGGGTCTCGTCGGCTCGTCGAACGATCCGCTCTATTCGATGACCAAGGGCGGCGTTACGTTGTTCACCAAGTCGGCGGCGCTCGAATTCGCCCGCAAGGGCTACCGGATCCGCGTCAACTCGATGCACCCCGGCACGATCGATACCGATATGGGCGATCAGGTCCTTGCGATCCGCGCCCGCAATCTCGGCACCAACGACCTCGAACCGGCCCGCCAGCAAACGTTGAACCGCATCCCGATCGGCCGCATGGGGACGGTGAGCGACATCGCCAAGGGCATCGTCTTTCTCGCCTCGGACGACGCCGGCTTCATGACCGGCGCCGGCCTCGTCGTCGACGGCGGCATCACCGCGCAATAATGCTGGTAGGCGCGAAAGGGAATCGAACCCCTGACCTCTCCTATGTGGTAGGAGCGCTCTGCCACTGAGCTACGCGCCTGTCGCGGCCGGTGAGGTCGTGGTGGGCGCGACAGGGATTGAACCTGTGACCCCACCCGTGTGAAGGGTGTGCTCTCCCGCTGAGCTACGCGCCCGACGCCGTGGTTTTCTTTGGTTTTTGTCGCGTAGTCAAGCCGGGAAAAGCGGTCAAAAACTACGAACGTGTCCTGAACATCGGGGAGTGACTGGTGAAAAACTGGTGAAAATTGGGAAGGAGACCGCGATCTTGCTGTCCGCGGGGGTCGCGGGTTGGATGCTCACTATGAGAAATGCGGTATGACGTCTAAGGCGAAGAGTTCACGGCTCTCTGAGTCATTCGGTCTATCGGCATTGATTAGCAAATCGATTCCCGCATCCTGGTATTCTCCGATCAGGTCGATGGCCTCGGACACCGTGCCGACAAACCCGCGCACCGGCCCGCGCGCAGCGAGTCGGTTGCGCTTCGCCGCGACCGCAACGTCATCGTGGGCAAGTAGCCAGGGCTGCACACGGGTCTTTTCGATGGTGTCATAATCGCGACCCAACGCGTCGCAATGGCGGCGCAATATATCGAGCTTATGCCTTACCTCGGCAATCTCGCCGTCCACGATATTGCATGCATCGGCCAGCCGGGCGACCGCCCGAAGCGTCATCTGTTCGCCGCCGCCCGCGATCAGCACCGGCGGACGCGGCTTTTGCACCGGCTTCGGTTCGAGAATGGCATCCTCGACATGGAAATAACGACCGTGGAAGGTCGTCCTTGGCTCGATCCACATCTTCAGGGTCAACTCGACCGCTTCCTCCATCTGCCGGATGCGAGTCGCTGGCCGAAGCGGAAAATCCCAACCGTATTGCCGGTATTCATCCTCGAAGAAGCCTGCACCGATTCCGAGCGTTAGTCGGCCCCGGCTGATTAGATCGACAGTGGCCGCGATCTTGGCGAGATGCGCGGGATTGCGATAACCGACCGCGGTGCACAGGGTGGCGAGGCGGATACGGCTGGTGACAGCGGCCAGCGCCGCCAGGACTGTCCAGCCTTCCAGGAACGGCTCATCAGGTGCGCCCACCCGGGGAATCTGGATCATGTGGTCCAAGACTGAGAACCAGATGAAGCCGTGATCCTCTGCCCACTGCGCCTTCGCTTTCACCGCGTCGAAAGCCTCGGCTGGATCGGGAGTATCCAGCCAGGACGAGTTGTGAATGCCGAATTTCATAGCTCATATCCGGATCCGCGCGGGTGCTTGCGGCACCGATCGCCAGAATTCAGGGTCGTGTCCGAAGAAGATGCGCGCGCCGGTCTTCTCTATTGTGTCGAGCCGGTCGAGGGAAGCAAGCATCGCCTCACGATCGTAGACGTATCTCGGCAACCGACGTTGGCGCAGAGTTTCGCAGAAATAGCAGGCGTCAGCGGCCAATAAGACCTCACCGCCGTCGAGCCGCAGACGCAGCGATTGGTGCCCAGGTGTATGACCGTGCGTCGGCAGGCAGATCACCGAGCCATCGCCAAACACATCATGCTCGCCATCGACGAGACGCAACTTGTGACCGAGCTCGAAATCGCGTGGATTGAAGCCGTGCGGACCCGCGATGTCAGGGGCCGCGCGGGCGTCCCATTCACGGCGCTGCACAATCATCGTGGCGTTTGGGATCAGCTCATTCCCGCCGCAATGGTCGAAATGGAAATGCGAGTTGATGATGAGATCGATACGCTTGGGGTCGCGGTCAATCGCTTCCAGCCTCGCGCTGACCTCCTCACCTGGGCGAAAGCCGATCTTGAACAACTTGGTCATTCGCTCGCCAAGTCTTCCAACGGGATCGTGTTGGCAGTCGGGATGCAGGCCAGTATCGAACAGCGCACGCCGTTTCGGATGCTCGATCAGAAAAACGGGAATCGGCATAGTGATCCTGCCTTGGGCGCCCTCTATCAAGCGGTCAGCATCTCCTTCGAGATGCCCGCAAGTCAGCGAGTAAAGTGAAACACTCATCGTGATTTCAACTGCTGATTGGCAGGGTGCTGAAAGTCGCGCGTCCATTCCGAGACGACCCGTCAGGGCCGGGCCGGAGGCCTGATTTTTTGATCGGCGACGGGGTATCACGTGGGGTCAAGGAGTGAGGCCGAGGCGTTCGAGAGCGTCCGGCAGTTCCGAGAAGCGGTCGAGCAGCGCGTCGGAAGCGAGTGTATCGGGGTCAACGCCAGCGTAGCCGTAGCGCATCAGCACAAGCGGTACCGCGGCGGCGCGCGCGGCCGCCGCGTCGTTCTCGTTGTCGCCGATCATCGCGCTCGCGGCCGGGCTGGCGCCGAGCTCGGAGATGGTCCCCAGGAGATGGCCGGGATCGGGTTTTCTCACCGCAA
>VAZT01000746.1 GCA_005884825.1 Alphaproteobacteria bacterium | reverse complement strand
GAGGCGCGAGAACTCGGTCTGCCGGTCAGCACCGAGATTCCGGACCGGGTACTCGAGCTTATGGCGCTCTACCCGCAGCCGGTGCATACACAGCCGGGTGGCGTCGAATACCTGCCGGTGCCGCGGCAGAAGGAACCGACGCCGCTGCCGCTGTAGATGATCATGTCGGAATCCCGACGAGCTCGGTGGGTCAACAATGGGGCTGAGACAAGAGCTCGACGCAGGCCGACAGCGATGGCGCCGCTTGACCGTCTATCTGAAGTTCGAACATGCCGTCGTCCTGGTCCTGACGATATTGCTTTCGGTCATAATCGTCGCGGCCATTTGGAAACTGGCGATCAAGATCCTGTACAGTCTGGTTCTATCGGACACGTTCGACCTGACCGACTTGGCGGCATTCCAAAGCGTATTCGGCATGGTCTTCACGGTGATTATCGCGCTCGAGTTCAAGCGAACGCTCGTGCTGGTCACCGAGCGGACGGAGAGCGTGGTGCAAGTCCGCGCCGTAATCCTGATCGCGCTGTTGGCGATCGTTCGCAAGCTGATCATTCTCGACATCGCGCCGGGCGATGCGCCGCAGCTCTTGGCGCTCGCGGTAGCAACCCTGTCGCTCGGCGGGGTCTATTGGCTTGTCCAGGACCAAAACAAACGGGAGCGCGAGTAGTGGAGTTCTCACAATGACTAGTTCAGCCGTTCACGTTGTCTGCCCGTCATGCGGCGCCATCAACCGAATCCCGCCGGACCGGCCGGCGAAGCAGGCCAAGTGTGGAACCTGCCACCAGAAGCTGTTCTCGGGGAAGCCGGCGGTGGCTAATGCCGCGGCTTTCGAGCGCCACATCACCCGCAATGACATTCCGGTGATCGTAGATTTCTGGGCTGCCTGGTGCGGTCCGTGCCTCGCCATGGCGCCGGCTTACGAGCGAGCCGCGGCCGAGCTCGAACCCGACTTCCGGCTCCTGAAGGTCAACACCGAGGAGGAGCAGTCGCTAGCGGCGCGCTATGGCATTCGCAGCATTCCCACGCTGATGATGTTTATGCACGGCCGCGAGGCCGCTCGGCGCGCCGGGGCCAGTGACATGCGCGGCATCGTGTCCTGGGCAAGAGCGCAGACTACCGACAAGCAGCGCTCCGCCAGCGTGAATTGACGATTCTCAAAGCGGGTTGTGCCCGAGATGAGTTGAATGGATCGGTTGCAGGGGCGCGATGAGGACCGGATATGCCCACGCCTACTAAGATCCTCGATCGAGTGAAAGTGCGCGAAGTCGCGGGTGTTTATCGCGCGCGCGACGCGATGGATGAAGCGGTGACGGCTCTGCTGAGCTCGGGCTTCGACCGCGCCGATATCGATGTTATGGTCGGCTCGGAAGCACGGGAGAGACTTCCATGACTTGATGGAGAGCTGATATGGGCCGGCATTGCCGCGGCCATCGGGGCTATTGCTGCTGGCTTGCTCGGGGCGCAGTTGGCTCGCGCATTCGCGGGCAAGCGCATCAGGCATTTTGAAGCTCAGTTGATGAGCCGCGCCGTCTTGCTGGTGCGCGTTCGCTCGCCCGAAGAGGAGGCGAAGGCCACGGAAATCCTGCTCGGACACGGCGCACAAGCGGTTCGCCCCCATGAAATCACCATAGACAGGCGCCTGGAGGACTTGCCCTTGCATTCGTTGCGGGTTGACCCGTGGCTCGGCGACGAACCTTTGGCCCAGGTAGACGGCGGTACACTCGGGGCGCGGCCGAGCCGTCGAAACCATATGTAGCATCCAGCGATTATTTGCAGATTCGGAGCACGAACCCACGGGGGAATAGCCCTCCAAACCGCCGCCAACGATAAACGATCATCGCGGATCAGAATGCGCCCCCATCAACTATAAGAGAGGTTAAGATCCCGATGGAGACTAAGCCGGGCCGGGAATTCGGAGGGCTTAAAGAGGACTTGGCGCCCGATTGCATCGAAACAGGCAGTCACCGATCGGAGGACCATCCGGAGATGCCGTCGGCGCGGGACGCGCGGACGATTTTCCTTGGGATACTCTGTCTCATCGCCGTGCTTGCGTGTCTTTACGTTGCACAGGATATCGTGGTGCCCGTCGTGCTGGCACTCGTGCTCAAGCTGCTGCTGCAACCTCTGGTCAGCTTATTGGAGCGACTCCATGTGCCAAGGCCAGCCGGGGCGCTGATCGCACTAGCCGTGTTGCTTTCGGTCTTCGTCGGCCTTGGGATGCTGCTATCTAGCCCAGCGGCACAATGGGTGTCCCAATTACCCCAGACCTGGCCGCAGTTGCAGCAAAAATTCGCTTTTATCCGGGACCCGGTCGAGCACGTGCAGCGCACGGTCGACAAGATGGGCATCCGGCTCGGCAGCCCAACATCGCTGCTATCCAACCCTCTCGGTATGGCGACGGCGGTCCTGGGCGGCACAGGCACCGTAGCTGCTCATCTACTGGAAACGCTCCTCGTCCTGTTCTACCTGCTCGTGTTTGGAGAGACCTTTTTGCGCCGGTTTGTCGAGGTTTTGCCGAGATTTGCCGACAAGCGGGAAGCCGTGGAGATCACGCTTCGTGTCGAGCGCGACCTATCTGCGTATTTGTTGACGATTACGGTGATCAACACTGCCGTCGGCTGCGCTACAGCGGGCGTGATGTGGCTGTGTGATGTGCCTGGGCCGGTGCTTTGGGGTGTAGTGGCGTTTTGCCTGAATTTTGTTCCGATCCTCGGCCCGTTCTGCGGGATCGTTCTGTTCCTGGCGGTTGGATTGATCAGCAAAGGACCCGCCTGGGCGGCCTTGTTGCCGGCAGCCCTCTACTTCGGCATCCACCTAATGGAAGGGGAGATCATCACGCCGATGCTGCTGGCGAACCGATTCACTATAAACCCCGTTGCAGTGATCCTGTCCCTGATCTTCTGGTATTGGATGTGGGGTATTCCTGGGGCGATCTTGGCGGTGCCCATGTTGGCGATCATCAAGATCGTGGCGGATCGACTGCCGCCGTTCCGCGCCTTCGGTCATCTCCTCGAAGGATAATCGCGAAGGAATAATAGTCGGCCGCGGCGGGGGCGGGCGTCCACCCGCCGCGGCCGCCTTTAACTCATCTGTAAATCACCAGCCAATATTCGTCGATTCGAGTGGTGTACGATTGGTCCGACCAATCCGGGGCGTCAGTCGAGGTGTAGCTCGGCGCCTTCTCGAGCTTGCTGCGGTCCAGATCCACAACATAGCCGCCCAAACGGG
>VAZT01000745.1 GCA_005884825.1 Alphaproteobacteria bacterium | reverse complement strand
AGCCCGGCACGATGATGACCGAGCTCGCATTCTTCATGATGAAGGCGGCGTCCTCGGCGCTGCCCGACCTCACCAAGCGGTCGCCGGCCCCGGCCCCCGCAGCCACCGCGCCGCCCTCAGTGCCGAACCCGCCCAGGATCACGTTGACGATCGAGCGGTTCATGCCCTTGCACATGATGTAGCTGAGGATCGCGCCGGACGAGCCGACGAGCGCGCCGGTCACGATCAACAGGCTGTTCGACAATGTGAAGCCGATGCCGGCGGCCGCCCATCCGGAATATGAGTTCAGCATCGAGATGACGACCGGCATGTCGGCGCCACCGATCGGCACGATCAGTAGGAAACCGAGCGCCAGCGACACCAGCAGAAGCAGCCAGAAGGCCGGCGCCGCTTCCATCGAGACAAAGAGCGCGATCAGCAGGATCAGCAGGGCTCCGAGCGCGCCATTGATCAGATGCTGACCCGGGAAGACCAATGGCCGGCCGGTCACGAGACCCTGCAATTTGGCAAAAGCGACGACCGAGCCGGTGAAGGTGATGGCGCCGATCGCCATACCGAGCGACATCTCTATCAGGCTGCTGCGGTGGATCGAGCCGCGTACCCCGATGCCGTACAATTCGGGGTAGGTGAAGGCGGCGGCGGCCACGCACACCGCGGCGAGGCCGACCAGGCTGTGAAACGCCGCGACCAGCTGCGGCAGCGCCGTCATCTGGATGCGCAGCGCAATAAAGGTGCCGATCGTCCCGCCGATCAGGATGCCGAGAATGATCAGCCAGAAGCTGACGACATGCGGCGTCAGCAACGTGGTGACCACCGCGATGAGCATGCCGGCGATGCCGTAGATGTTGCCGACCCGCGCCGTTACCGGCGAGGACAGACCCCGCAACGCCAGGATAAAACAGACCGAGGCGACCAGGTAGAAGAAGGCGGACAGGTTCTCGCTCATCGCGCGGCCCCGCTATCGCTTTTTCTGGAACATCTGCAGCATGCGCTGGGTGACGATAAAGCCGCCGAAGATGTTCACGGCGGCCAATGTCACGGCGACAAAGCCCATGACCTTCGCAAAGCTGATGCCGAGCGGGCCCGCCGCGATCAAGGCGCCGACGATGATGACGCTCGATATCGCGTTGGTCACGCTCATCAGCGGCGAATGCAATGCCGGGGTTACCCGCCACACGACGTAATAGCCGACAAAGACCGCGAGCACGAAGACCGTCAATTCGAAGACGAAGGACGGGCCGCCGGCGACGGCCGGGGTGGTCTGGACCGTGGTCAGCTGGTGGGTCAGCAAGTCGAGATTGCGCGCCAGCGCGCCGGCCTGACCGGAAAGCTCGGCCGCGCGATCGGCCAGGGAGGCGGGTTCTGCCATCGCGTGTCTCCGTCAGTTCGAGGCTGCCGCCTCCGTCGCGGCCGGCGAGCCGAGCAGCGGGTTCACGACCGCGCCGTTTTCGGTCAGCAACGTCGCCTTGATGATTTCGTCGGCGGTGTCGATCTTCAACTCCTTGTCCTTGACCAGCAGAGCAAGGAAGGACAGCAGGTTGCGGGCGTAGAGCTGGCTCGCATCGGCGGCGATGCGAGAGGGCATGTTGACGGGCCCGATGATCTTTACCCCATTCGGGGTCAAGACGGTCTCCTCCGGGCGGCTGCCCTCGACATTGCCGCCCGCCTCGACGGCCAGATCGACAATGACCGAGCCCGCGGCCAGCTCGGCGACCATCGCGCTGGTCAACAGCACCGGCGCCTTGCGTCCGGGGATCAGGGCCGTGCAAATGACGATGTCGGTTCGCTTCAGCGCCTCGGTGATCCGCTCGCGTTGCCGCCGCTGGTAGTCTTCTCCCATCTCGCGGGCGTAGCCTGCGGTGGTTTCCGCGGTGCGGGCCGCCGCCTCGTCGACTGTGATGAATGTCGCACCGAGGCTCTCGACCTGCTCTTTCGCCGCGGCGCGCACATCGGTCGCAGAAACGATGCCGCCGAGGCGTCGCCCGGTGGCGATCGCCTGCAACCCCGCGACACCGGCGCCCATGACCAGAATGCGCGCCGCCTTGATCGTTCCGGCCGCGGTCATCATCATCGGGAAGGCGCGGCATCCCGGCGCCGGCGTAGGCCTCGGCATCAGCGGGGTTCTGGGCCGGCTGCAACAGGCCGATCAGCACCGCGCCGCGTTTCAACAATGCAAGCTCGTCGATGCTGCCCTCGCCGCCGATCAGCGGACGCTGGACCTTGAGCACGATATCTGCATCGCCCAGCGCCGTCGCCTCATCCGCCGCGATCGAGGCTCCGGCCTCGGCAAACGCTGCGTTGCTGAACCAGGCGCCTTCGCCGGCGCCGCTTTCCACGACAACTTGGAGGCCCATCCCGATCATGCGCTTGACGGTATCGGGCGACGCCGCAACCCGGTGTTCAAAGGCGCGCCTTTCCTTGACGACGGCGACTTTCATGGACCGGATGTTCCCCAATGGCAGGGCCGAGTGGCAGGCCCGAAAGCACCGCCGCACAATGCCGTGCGGTGTCCAATTTGTGAAGAGTGAACCCGGGCAACATGCCCGCGCTTCCGCCCCCGTCTGCTTTGGTGATAGGCTTCGGCCGTCGCCAGCCGGGTAGCGACGGGTGCGGCCCGACTATTGTCGCGCGCGGGGACACCTGCAAATTCAGTTGCGTATCAAAACGGGGGCGAGGGTGTTGGGAATAACTCGTCGGGAGGTCCGTTGTCACCCAGTCAAAACTTGGCGGAAGCGCCGGTACATCTGATTCCAGGCAGAGATCCGGTGAGCATCCGTTTCGGCGATCAGCTGATCGCCGTCTTGCCAAGGCTGCGGCGGTTCGCGCGCGGGCTCACGGGCTCGGCCGTCGAGGCCGACGATCTGGTTCAGGCGGCATGCGAGCGCGCCCTCGCGCGTCAGCATCAGTTTCAGGAGGGTACGCGGTTCGACAGCTGGATGTTCCGCATCGTGCAGACGATCTGGATCGACCAGGTCCGCTCGCGCGATGTCCGCAAGGAGGGTGGCGAGATTGCCGAAGAACGGATCGGTTCGGACGAGGCGGTGCGCCGGGTCGAAGCTCGGCTCGCTCTCGGCGAGGTTCGGCGGGCGGTCGACCGCTTGCCGCCCGATCAGCGCACGGCGCTGTTGCTCGTGACGGTTGATGGACTCAGCTACAAGGAGACTGCCGAAATCGTAGGTGTGCCGGTGGGAACGATCATGAGCCGTCTCGCGCGCGCCCGCATCGCATTGCAGCTGCAGCTCGAAGCGGGCGGCGGGATGCGCAGGAGTACCGATAATGCAGAAGCGCAGTGACGACCGTCTCATCGCCTATCTCGACGGCGAGGTCGACGTGTCGGAGAGGCGCGAGATCGAGGCGTGGCTCGATAGCGATCCGGCTGCTCGCGACAAGCTCGCCGCGCTCGCCCAGTCGGCTGCTCTGGTGCGCTCCGCCTTCGACGAGGTCATGCACGAACCGCTGCCCGACCGGCTGATCGCGGCCGCCCGGGGCGAAAGAGTTTCGGCGGAACCGAGCGCTAAAATCGTACCCTTGAGGCGCGGGCCGGGGACCGGGAGGGCTCCTGCCGCGCGCAGTTGGTGGCTCGGCTTGCCACTGGCGGCCTCGCTGTTTGGCTTGCTGCTGGGCGGCTCCGTTGCTTATCTGAGCGTTGCCAAGCTGCTGCCCGGGGGTATCGGGGGCAAGCAGCCTGCGGTCGAAATGGCCGCCGCCGACAATCTTTGGCTCGACAATGCCGTCGGTTACTTCAAGCTGGCCGCCAGCACCGGCGACGGCGCCCTGGTCGATGTGCCCGCCACCGCTGACGCGCGCGAGGCATGGCAAAAGATCAGCCAGAGCTTGCCTCAGGAGGTGCGGTGGCCGGAGCTCAATCTCAAACCCTGGGGTCTCAATTTCCGCGGCGCCCGGCTCGTGGTAGCCGACGGGCGGCCGGCGGCGCAGTTGATGTATACGACCGATAACAAGGCGATCGGGCCACTGACCTTGATTATCGGG
>VAZT01000744.1:1760-2758 GCA_005884825.1 Alphaproteobacteria bacterium | reverse complement strand
CTTGTCTGTGGTCAGATCGGGTGGCTGCCGGCCATCGAGGATGGCTTGCGTGATCTCGGGGGCGAGATAGCTGAGGCGGACCACCCGCGTGAAATATGACCGGCCCACGCCTCCTTGCTTGGCCAATGCCGCAAAGGGCACGCCGGGGCTGCCGGTCAGTATGGCACGGAAGCGATGCGCCCTGATCAGCAGCTTGGTCAGGCGCGCATCGGGCTTCGCAGTGGGACACGGATCGTTGCCGTCGATCAGCATCCTGATCTCCCGCCCGGAGCGGCGCAGTCGAACCGGCACAGACACGATCTTGATTTCATCGTCCGGCGCGCTCGGCAGTGGTGTCGCGGCCCCATCGAGGAGCGCGCGAACCCGTGATGGGCGGGTATGTATCTCGATTTGGTCGGCTCCGACGTCGATGCGCTCGATCAGGGCGGTAAGCAACGCACGCTGGCGTGCTCCTGGCAACTCGGGCCAGATCTTGCCGATTTCCGCAGCTCGCGCCAGGAATTGGCGTTGCGCTGAGGCGTCGGAAAACCGTGCCGCCTGATAGATGCTGGCCGGATCGAGAAGCCATTGGCGCATGCGGCTCGCGACGAGCTGCTCGATCTCCGCGGCTGGAATGCGCAGCCCATCGGAACTCTCGCGCTGATCCTTGGTGATCAGCTGGCGGGAGACATAGTAGCGGTAGCGCGTGCCTTTCTTGACGGCGTGGGTCGGCGTCATCGGGTTGCCGTCGGGATCGAACAATAGGCCGGCGAGCAGGCTCGGCTGGCGGCTTCGTGTGCCGGAGCTGCGCTCGGCGGTATTGTCGGCTAGCTGAGAGTGAACGGCGTCCC
Organism: Alphaproteobacteria bacterium; assembly: GCA_005884825.1. GTDB lineage: Bacteria > Pseudomonadota > Alphaproteobacteria > ATCC43930 > CGMCC-115725 > AP-15. Next base: position 1,928 of record VAZT01000744.1, on the reverse strand, counting down.
ATAGCGGCTGATCGATGATCGGCGCGTGGTCGCCGGGATGGGATTGTCCCTTGTGAACGATCTCGCCGAGATAGGTGCGGTTCCGCAGCATCAGGTAGAGCGCGCCGCGCGAGAATGGCTTGCCGCCGATGAGCCGGCCGGAAGCGCTCGTCCACGATTTGCTCTTGA
>VAZT01000744.1:0-1699 GCA_005884825.1 Alphaproteobacteria bacterium | reverse complement strand
CGCCCATCCACATACCTTTCCGTTTCGAGGCGGCGATCTTGTCGCGGATGCGCTCGCCAATGACCTCGCGCTCGAACTGCGCAAACGACAAAAGCACATTGAGCGTGAGGCGCCCCATCGACGTTGTCGTATTGAATTGCTGTGTCACCGACACGAAGGAGGCGCTCCTCTGATCGAGGATCTCGACGATCTTGGCAAAATCGGCGAGCGAGCGGGTCAGCCGGTCGATCTTGTAGACGACGACGGTGTCGACCCGACCCGCGGCGATATCGGCGAGCAGCCGCTGTAGCGCGGGGCGCTCCATCGTCGCGCCGGAAAACCCGCCATCGTCATAAGCCGCGCGCTGGCACACCCAGCCTTCGTGCCGCTGGCTGTTGATGAAGGCCTCACAGGCCTCGCGCTGCGCCTGCAGCGAATTGAATTCCTGGTCGAGCCCCTCCTCGGAGGATTTGCGGGTATAGATCGCAGTGCGAACCCTTGCGGTCCGCTGTGGGCTCGTGGCGGCTGACCTCGTCATGAGGCGGCCTCCGCGGGGGCCGGATCACCGGCTCTCTTGGTCAGGCCGAAGAACCGAGGGCCCGACCAATGCACCCCGGTGATCCGCTTGGCGATTACGCTCAGCGAGCGATAACGCTCCCCCTCATACTCAAACCCGTCGTCGCGAACGAGGACGGCGTGGGTGTGTCCTCGCCACTCACGGACCAATGTCGTGCCCGTCTTGAGCACGGCGCCGGGATCAAAGGACCTGCCGCGCTTTTCGCGCTCTTCGATCAACGCCTCCAGGCGGCGCCGTAAGGCCCGACCGGTTCCACCATAGCTCTGCTCTTGCCGCTGGTGAGCGAGGGCCCGGATCAGCAGATCGCGACTGAGCCCTTGCGGCGGTTCGGTGCAATGCAATTGGCGCCACCCAAGGCGCAGTTCTTGTGTCGATCGATGCGCCAATTCGGCAATTTGGCGGTCGACCTCGCCCATAATTCCGCCCCGCGGATCAACGTACTGCTTGCCGCTTCGACCGAGAACGGGAGACGGCCCGCCAGAGTGTTGGCGGGCCGAAGTGTCGTGGCGCGGTTTCATGCGGTCGCCGGTTCGGCGATGCGGTAGACCCGGCCGCGTTCCTCCTGCGCCGAGGCGAGGGTGAGCCCGAGCTTCTTTTTCAGGGTTCCGGAGAAGAGACCGCGCACCGTGTGCCGCTGCGAGCCCATAGCGCTCGCGACCTCGTGGACGGTGGCGCCCTCGGGCCGTCGCAGCATCGCGATGACCGCATCCTGCTTTGACGGCCGCTTCGCGTCGGGTTCCGATTCCGGGTCGGGTTCCGGTTCCGGGTCGGGCAGCGCCTCGATCGCCGACCACAGCTCGTCGATCAGCACGGCGCGATCCCCGACCTTTTTCCGCTTCTCGACACCGGGCAGTGCATTCCACAACGCCAGCAGCCGTTTGCCGCTGAGCGGGGCGGCCTGCAGTTCCTCCTTCGAAGTGACGGCGATCTCGCCCTCAGTCACTGTGGCCAATGGCTCGCGGCACAGCGTAATTCCGTCATTGCCAATCACGTAGATGCGCATGGGTGGGTTCTCCTGACTTATCCCGCGGCCGGTTGCCGCTGGTGACCCACTCACGCTCTCTTGGCCGACCAAAGCCACTCCATTCCGGATAATCTTGTGGCGTTGTTGGACGCAGTTCGAGCATGGAATTACTTGGGCTG
>VAZT01000743.1 GCA_005884825.1 Alphaproteobacteria bacterium | reverse complement strand
CGATGCCTGATCTCGACCTGATAAAACAGGGAGAACAGGGAGAAAGATTTCCTTGTTCAAAGCCCCAAATAGAATTTGCGGACGAGCTCGTTGTTGTTGAGCTCGTCGGCGGAGCCGCCTTCGAAGGCGATCTTGCCGTGGACGATGACGTAGCCGCGGTCGGCAATGCGGACGGCCTGGATGAAGTTCTGCTCCGCCATCAGCACCGTCAGCTGGTAACGGTCCTTCAATTCCTTGATCTTCTCGATCGTGCGCTTGACGAGAACCGGGGCGAGACCGACCGAGGGCTCGTCGATCAGCAGAATCTTGGGCGCCGACATCAGCGCGCGCGCCAAGGCCAGCATCTGCTGCTCGCCGCCGCTGAGGCTGCCTGCCAACTGGCGACGCCGCTCGCGGAGCACCGGGAACGTCTCGTACGAGGAGTCGAGATTTTGCGCGATCGCCGTGCGGGCCAGCGGGCGGAAGGCGCCCAGCAGCAGGTTTTCCTCGACGGTCAGCTTTGGGAAGAGGCGCCGGCCTTCCGGCACCAGGCTGATCCCGAGATCGACGATCGCCTCGGTCGAGCGGCCGACCAAATCGTGCCGCTCGCCATCGATCTCGGCGACGATCGTCCCGGCCGTGGTCGGCACGATCCCCATCACGCATTTCATCAGGGTGCTCTTGCCGTTGCCGTTGGTGCCGAGCAGCACGACGGTCTGGCCGGGTTCGACCGACAACGACACGTCCTCGAGCACCCGCACCGCGCCGTAGCCGGCGTTGAGGCCGGTTACCGAAAGGCTACTCGCCAAGATAGGCCCTTTCGACCTCGGGATTGCGGATCGCTTCCTGCGGCGAGCCGTCGGCGATCTTCTGCCCGGCGACCAGCACGACCAGCCGGGTCGAAAAGCTCATCACCGCGCGCATGATGTGCTCGATCAAGACGATCGTGATCCCCTGCTCGTTCAGGCGGACCAACACGAGGAGGATCTCCTCGACCTCGGAAGGCGAGAGGCCGGCCATCGCCTCGTCGGCAAACAAGAGGCGCGGCGCGCTGGCGACGGCGCGGGCGAGCTCGAGCTTGCGCATCTCGACCTGGGTCAGATCGCGCGGCAGATGCCGCGCCTTCTCGGCGAGCCCGACATCGGCGAGCAATGCGCGGCAGCGCTCGCCGATTGCGGCGCCGGAGAGATGCGCGCCGTGACGGGCATTGACCGTGTAGAGTAGCGGTATGCGCAGATTGTCGACGAGGTTGAGGCTGCGGAACGGCTTTGGCAATTGGAAGCTGCGGGCGAGCCCCAACCGGGTGCGCCGGAAAGCCGGCATGCCGTCGATCGCGCGCCCGTCAAAGACGACGCTGCCGCTGTCGTGATGCAATGTGCCGGAGAGGCAGTTGACGAGCGTGCTCTTGCCGGAGCCGTTGGGTCCGATCAAGCCGAGCCGCTCGCCGGCGGCGACGCTGAGGTTGATGCCGTCGAGCGCGACAAACCCGCCGAAGCGCTTGCCTAGCCCGCGGACCTCGAGAATGGAGGCGGGCATTAGCGGAGCCTGGCGCGCCGGCGGCTCTGCACCAGACCGACGATGCCATTGGGCGCAATGACCACAAAGACGATCAGCAGAACCCCGACGATTAACAGGTTGAGCGCCGAGGAAATCGTCACGGTCGCGAGCTGCTGGATCGTGCCGAGCAATACCGCGCCGA
>VAZT01000174.1 GCA_005884825.1 Alphaproteobacteria bacterium | reverse complement strand
GGCGGCGGCGGAGCACGCCGTGAGCTACCCGGCAGTCACCCTCACCCGCCTTGCTGCGCTCGGCACCCTCTCCCGCGGTGCGGGAGAGGGGCTACCATGCGTCGAAATCAAAGCCCCTCTCCCGCAGTGCGGGAGAGGGCAACTAAGCCCGGAGGGCTTGGTGGGTGAGGGTAGCGTCGTCGGCTTTCTGCAATGAGCCCTTCGCGCCTCTTCATCCTGCGTCCGGTAGCGACGACGCTGCTGATGGCGGCGATCATGCTGGTCGGGATCTTCGCGTATCGGTTCCTGCCGCTGTCGGCACTGCCCCAAGTCGATTACCCGACGATCCAGGTGCAGACCTTTTACCCGGGCGCTAGTCCCGACGTGATGACCTCTTCGGTCACCGCGCCGCTCGAAGTGCAGTTCGGCCAGATGCCGGGGCTCAACCAGATGTCCTCGACGAGCTCGGCGGGTGCTTCGGTTATTACCCTGCAGTTCAGCCTCGACCTCAGTCTCGATGTGGCGGAGCAGGAAGTCCAGGCGGCAATCAACGCTGCTGGCAACTTGTTGCCGTCGGATCTGCCGGCACCGCCGATCTATGCCAAAGTAAACCCCGCAGACGCACCGATCCTGACCTTGGCATTGACCTCTAAGACCATACCGCTGACTCAGGTCGAGGATCTCGCCGACACGCGCCTCGCGCAAAAGATTTCGCAATTGCCGGGTGTCGGTTTGGTCAGCATCAGCGGCGGGCATCGGCCGGCGGTGCGCATTCAGGCGAATTACCGCCAGCTCGCGGCCTATGGTCTCAATATCGACGATCTGCGCACCACGCTCGCCAACGCCAATGTCAACACGCCCAAAGGCAATTTCGATGGGCCGAGTCGAGCCTACACGATCAACGCCAACGATCAGATCAGAAAGCCGTCCGACTACAACGACCTGGTCGTGGCTTACCGCAACGGCGCCCCGGTAAAGCTGTCGGATGTCGCGCGCGCCACCGAAGGCGCCGAGAATACCAAGCTGGCCGCCTGGACCAACACGGACGAGGCGGTGATCGTCAATATTCAGCGACAGCCTGGCGCCAATGTTATCGAGGTCGTCGACCGAATCCAGGCGCTCTTGCCGCAGTTGCGGGCGGCGCTTCCCTCGGCGGTCGATGTCGCTGTGCTGACCGACCGCACCACCACGATCCGCGCCTCGGTAGCCGATGTCGAGTTCGAGCTCGGTCTCGCCGTGGTCCTGGTCGTGGTCGTGATCTTTATATTTCTGCGCAGCCCTTCGGCGACCCTGATCCCGAGCCTGTCGGTGCCGCTTTCGCTCGTCGGCACGTTGGCGGTGATGTATCTCGCCGGGTTCAGCCTCAACAATCTGTCGCTGATGGCGTTGACGATCGCGACGGGGTTCGTCGTCGACGACGCGATCGTCATGATCGAGAACATCTCGCGCTATATCGAGGCGGGCGAGCTGCCGCTGCAGGCGGCGTTGAAGGGCTCCGAGCAGATCGGGTTTACGATCATCTCGCTGACCGTATCGCTGATCGCGGTACTGATCCCGCTGCTCTTCATGCCCGATGTGGTCGGCCGGTTGTTCCGCGAGTTTGCCATCACCCTCGCGGTCACGATCGTCATCTCCGCGGTGGTCGCATTGACGCTCGTCCCAATGATGTGCGCCAAGATCCTGCGTCACCGGGGTGCATCGGAAATGTCGCTGGTGGCACGCAAGAGCCAGCAATGGTTCGACGGGCTGATCGCTCAGTATGGAAGGCTGCTGAATTGGGTCCTCGACCGCCAGCCGCTGACGTTGCTGGTGGCGGCCGGCACCCTCGGCCTCACCGTGTTTCTCTACATCGTGATCCCGAAGGGCTTTTTCCCCGTCCAGGACACCGGGCTGATTCAGGGGATCTCCGAGGCCGAGCCTTCGGTCTCCTTCGACGCCATGTCGCAACGTCAGCAGGCGTTGGCCGCAGCCATCCTCAAGGACCCCGATGTTGTGAGCCTGTCTTCCTTTATCGGGGTCGACGGCACCAACTCGACCCTCAATAGCGGCCGGTTCCTGATCAATCTGAAGCCGCGCGACGAACGCCGCACCTCCGCCAGCGACGTGATCCGGCGGCTGGGGCGCGAGACGCAAGATGTTGCAGGCATCTCCCTCTACATGCAGCCGGTCCAGGATCTGACCATCGACGCGACGGTCAGCCGCTCCCAATATCAGTTTGTACTCGAGGACGCCAATCCCAACGAGTTCTCGACCTGGGTTCCGAAACTGCTCGAGCGCTTGCAGCAACTGCCGCAGCTCGAGGACGTCTCTAGCAACTACGCCGAGAACGGCCTTTCGGCCTATATTCAGATCGACCGGCCCACCGCGGCGCGTTTCGGCATCACACCGGCGACCGTCGACAACGCGCTTTACGATTCGTTCGGCCAGCGCATCGTCTCGACGATCTTCACCCAGTCGAACCAATACCGGGTGATTCTCGAAGCCGATCCCGAATTGCAGAAATCCGTGAGCTCGCTGGGGCAGATTTACCTGCCGTCATCGACCGCGACGAATGGCCAAGTCCCGCTGTCGGCGATCGCTCAGGTCGAGGAGCAGACGGCGCCGCTGGAGATCAACCACCTTGGTCAATTCCCGTCGACCACCGTTTCGTTCAATCTCGCACCGGGCGCGTCGCTCGGCGAGGCGGTCGATGCGATCAAGCAAGCCGAGCAGGAAATCGGCATGCCCGCCAGCATGATCACCGTGTTCCAGGGCGCTGCGCTGGCATTCCAGGCGGCGCTTGGCAACGAGCTCGTGCTGATCATCGCGGCCATCATCACGATGTACATCGTGCTGGGGGTGCTCTACGAGAGCTTCATCCACCCGATCACGATACTCTCGACACTGCCCTCGGCCGGGGTTGGAGCGCTGTTGGCGCTGATGATCGACGGCAGCGACCTCAGCGTCATTGCGATCATCGGCATCATCCTGCTGATCGGCATCGTCAAAAAGAACGCGATCATGATGGTCGACTTCGCGCTCGATGCCGAGCGGGATGAGGGAAAATCGCCGCGCGAGGCGATCTATCAGGCCTGTCTGCTGCGCTTCCGGCCGATCCTGATGACGACGATGGCGGCGCTCTTTGCCGCGCTGCCGCTGATGCTCGGCAGCGGAACCGGCTCGGAACTGCGCCACCCGTTGGGGGTGACGATCGTCGGCGGTCTGATCTTCAGCCAGTTGCTGACCTTGTTCACGACACCGGTCATTTATCTCGGTTTCGACCGGCTGGGCGGAGCGTTGCGCCGCCGGCTCAATGGCGGCGTGGCGGTCACCGAGGGCGGCAGCCGGTGAATCCGTCGGCGCCGTTCATCAGCCGGCCGGTCGCCACGACGCTGCTGACCATCGGCATCGCGCTCGCGGGATTTTTTGCTTATTTGAAGCTGCCGGTCGCCCCGCTGCCGCAAGTTGATTTTCCCACAATCTCGGTGTTTGCGACGATGCCGGGGGCGAGCCCGGACACGATGGCGACGACCGTGGCGACTCCGCTCGAGCGCCATCTCGGCATCATTGCCGACGTCACCGAAATGACCTCGCAAAGCACGGTCGGCACGACGCGGATCACGTTGCAATTCAGTCTCAACCGGAATATCGATGGCGCCGCGCGCGACGTTCAAGCGGCGATCAACGCGGCGCGCGCCGACCTGCCGACCAGTCTGCGCACCAACCCGACCTATCGCAAGGTCAACCCGGCCGATGCGCCGATCGCGATTTTGGCGATGACCTCGGCGACCTTGACGCGAGGGCAGATCTATGATGCCGCCTCGACAGTCGTGCAGCAGGCGTTGTCGCAGATCGGCGGCATCGGTCAGGTGGTGATCAGCGGCGCTTCATTGCCGGCGGTACGCGTCGAGCTCAATCCTCTTGCGCTGTTCAAATACGGGATCGGCCTGGAAGACGTGCGCGCCGCGCTCGCCTCGGCCAACGCCCACAGTCCGAAGGGCGCCATCGAAGAGGACGACCGCCGGTTCCAGGTCTACACCAACGACCAGGCGAACCACGCCGCCGATTACCGGCCGCTGGTGGTCGCTTATCGCGACGGCTCGCCGGTGCGGCTGACCGATGTCGGGGAAGTGCGCGACGGGGTCGAAAATCTGCGCAATCAGGGGCTTTCGAACGGCAAGCCGGCGGTTCTGGTCTTTCTTTACAAACAACCGGGTGCCAACATCATCGACACGGTCGATCGCATCAAAGCGATCTTGCCGCAGCTCGAGGCCTCGATCCCGAGCGCTATCAACGTCGCATTGACATTGGACCGGACGATCACGATCCGGACCTCGCTGCACGACGTCGAGCGAACCCTGATCATCGCGATCATTCTGGTGGTCCTGGTCGTCTTCGCGTTCCTGCGGAACCTGCGCGCCACCTTGATCCCGAGCGTCGCGGTGCCGGTCTCGCTGATCGGCACGTTCGGGGTGATGTATCTGCTGGGCTACAGCCTCGACAATCTGTCGCTGATGGCGCTGACGATCTCGACCGGTTTTGTCGTCGATGATGCGATCGTCGTGCTGGAAAATGTGACGCGGCACATCGAAGCCGGCAAGACGCGAATGCAAGCAGCGCTGCAGGGCGCCGGCGAGGTCGGCTTTACGGTCCTGTCGATGAGCTTGTCGCTGATCGCGGTGTTCGTGCCGATCCTGCTGATGGGCGGCATCGTCGGACGGCTGTTCCGTGAATTCGCGATGACCTTGTCGGTCGCGATCATGATCTCGCTGGCCGTCTCGCTGACGACGACCCCGATGATGTGCGCTTATCTGCTCGCCGATCGGCGCAAACAGGCGCATGGCCAGCTCTACTGGGTCAGCGAGCGCGCTTTTGCCGGGATTTTAAACCTGTACGACCGCAGCTTGCGGCGCGCATTGCAATGGCCATCCCTCGTGATGCTGAGCCTATTGGCGACGCTGTGCCTGGGTTTTTACCTGGTCAAGATAGTTCCGAAAGGCTTCTTTCCCACTCAGGATATCGGGCTGATGTTCGGCGGCATTCAGGCCGACCAGAGCATCTCCTTCCAGCTGATGGAGCAAAAGCTCACCCGGTTCGTCGACATCATTCGATACGATCCCGCAGTCCAGAGCGTCAGCGCGTTCACCGGCGGCGGCCAGACCAACTCCGGTTTCGTGTTCGTCGTATTGAAACCGTTGTCCGAGCGCCAAGTCTCGATGCAGCAGGTCATGGCCCGATTGCGGCCGAAATTCAACGAGGTCGCGGGTGCCCGGCTCTTCTTGCAGGGAGCGCAGGACATCCGCGCCGGCGGGCGCGCCAACAACGCGCAGTACCAGTACACGCTGCAGGGCGACGACGCCAACGACATCTACGAATGGGCGCCAAAGCTCGAAACCGCGTTGCAAAAGGTGCCGCTCCTGACCGACGTCAATCTCGATCAGCAGCAAAAGGGGCTGCAAAGCGATTTGGTCATCGATCGCGCGACCGCGGCGCGGTTCGGGCTGACGGTGAGCCAGATCGACAACACCCTCTACGATGCCTTCGGCCAGCGTCAAGTGTCGACGATCTATGCCGCGCAAAACCAGTACCATGTCATCATGGAGGTGGCGCCGGAATACTGGCAGAACCCGGATACGTTGAGTCAAATCTATGTAAGCACTAGCGGCGGCGCAGTCGGAGGTACGAAGGCGACCAACGCCCTTGCCGGAACGGTCCTGGCCAAGGTGCCGCCGGCAAACAGCGCCAGTGCACAGGCCACCACCGCGCAGATCGCCGGCGACACGGCGCGCAACCTGGCGAACAACGCGCTCGCCAACACCGGCCGTGCCGCCACCTCGACGGGGGCGCCGGTCAGCACTTCTCACGAGACAATGGTGCCGCTTTCCGCGTTTGCCCATTTTGGCACGGGCAACACGCCGCTCGCCGTCAATCACCAAAACCTGTTCGTCGCTTCGACGATTTCGTTCAATCTCGCGCCGGACGTGTCGCTCAGTCAGGCGACCGCGGCGATCGACGATCAGATGCGCCAACTCGGCGTGCCGGCGTCGATCCATGGCAGCTTTCAGGGCACGGCCGCAGTCTTTCAGAAGTCGCTCGACAACGAGCCGCTTCTCGTCGCCGCTGCGCTGCTCGCGGTCTATATCGTGCTCGGCGTTCTCTATGAGAGCTACGTTCATCCGATCACGATTCTGTCGACTTTGCCGTCGGCTGGGGTCGGGGCGGTGCTGGCGCTGATCGCGACCAATACCGAGTTCAGCATCATGGCGCTGATCGGCGTCATCCTCTTGATCGGGATTGTCAAAAAGAACGCGATCATGATGATCGATTTCGCGCTCGACTCCGAGCGCAACCTCGGCTTGAGCTCGCGCGAGGCGATCTACGAGGCCTGCCTCAAACGCTTCCGGCCGATCATGATGACGACAATGGCGGCGATGTTCGGCGCCTTGCCGCTGGCGATCGGGTTTGGCGAAGGCTCCGAATTGCGCCGCCCGCTCGGTATTTCGATTGTCGGCGGGCTGATCGTCAGCCAATTGCTCACCCTTTACACGACGCCGGTGATCTACCTCTATCTCGACCGCTTGCGGCTGTGGGGCGAGCGGCGCTGGCGGATCCGTCATCCGCGCTTCTACTCGGGCCATATCCCCGAACCGGGGGAATGAGCCGCCTTGCTCGCGCGACCCTCACCCGCCTCGCCGCGCTCGGCACCCTCTCCCGCAGTGCGGGAGAGGGGCTACGACGCATTCAGTACAAAGCTCCTCTCCCGCACCGCGGGAGAGGAGGGACCAAGCCCGCCGGGCTTGGTGGGTGAGGGTAGCGGTAGCGCCACGTTCCAGCGGCTCACAGGGCTGAGTGGGTGAGGGCACATCGTTCTCGCGGCGGCTTTTCCCACCCGGCTCACCACCCTCTCCCGCGGTGCGGGAGAGGGGCGGTTTGGATGAGTGGTCTGGCGCTGCTGCTCTCCGCCTGCACGGTGGGGCCGGATTATCAGCGGCCGAACGCGCCGGTGCCGGCGCAGTACAAGGAGGCGGGGTGGAAAGTCGGCGAGCCGCTCGACGCGATCGACCGCGGCGCCTGGTGGTCGGTCTACAAGCGAACCGGCGGTGGCTCCAGCAGCAGTACGGGCTTTGGTCGATCCGGGTTCACCAGCAGCTCGTTCAGCACCTCCGCGTCGGCGAGCTGGGCGCCGGATCTCTGGGGAAAGATCCGCCGTACCGTCGAGAGCGATGTGGCGAGCGCCCAGGCGAGCGCCGGCGATCTCGCCAGCGCGCGCCTGTCGGCTCAGGGCACATTGGCCAGCGACTACCTGCAGCTGAGGACATCAGACGAGCTGAAGCGCCTGCTCGACGCGGTGGCCTCGTACTATGCCGAATCGCTGCGCATTACCCGCAACCAGTATCAAAGCGGCACCACCGACCAGTCGGCCGTCTCCCAGGCCGAGGCGCAACTCGAGAGCACACGAGCGCAGGCGATCGCGGTCGGCGTGACCCGAGCCCAGCTCGAGCACGCGATCGCGGTGCTGATCGGCAAGCCACCCGCCGAATTTTCGATCCCGCCAACGGAAGCGAGAATCGCGGTGCCGGTGATACCGGCGGAGATGCCGTCTGCGCTGTTGGAGCGCCGCCCGGATATCGCCGCCTCGGAGCGGCTCATGGCGGCGGCCAATGCTCAGATCGGCGTTTTCGTGGCGGGATTCTATCCGAATATCACTCTTACGGGCGATTACGGGACTTCGGCGTTGACCTTGAATCGTCTGTTGGCCACTACGAGCCGCTTCTGGGCATTCGGCTCGAACCTCGTGCAGACCATATTCGACGCCGGCGCGCGCAGCGCCCAAGTCGAGGAGGCCCGCGCCGTTTTCGACCAAGACGTCGCGAATTACCGGCAGACCGTCCTCACCGCGTTCCAGCAGGTCGAGGACCAGCTCGCCGCTCTGCGCATCCTCGGCCAGGAGGCCGAGGTTCAGGACAAGGCCGTGGCCGCGGCATTCGAGGCCGCGCGGATCCTCAACAACCAATATCTGGCCGGCACCGTCGCGTTTACCAGCGTCATCGTCGCCGATCAGACACCGCCACGGATACCCGAGGTAAGTGCCCGCTGAGCTCGCTCAAGCCATTGTGATTCGCAAATCGCGCCGATGCGGTAGAATTGGGTTAACGCGCGAAAGGAGGAGAGATGGCTTATCAAAGCATGGACCGGCCGCGTTACGTGGTTCCCGCTTTGGGAACCGTGTACAGCGCTATCGAGGTTTACAGCTGGCCGCTGGTGCGCGCCGCCACCGGGTTCTTTTTTCTGCCGCACGGCATGCAGAAGCTGTTCGGGTTCTGGGGCGGCGATATTGCCAAGACCGTCGAGGGCTTTGCCAAGCAAGGCCTGCACCCGGCGTGGTTCTGGGCCCACTACATCGGGTGGCTGGAGTTCTTGGGCGGAATCTGCCTGATCCTCGGCCTGTTGACGCGGCCGGTCGCGGCGCTGTTCGCCGGCTTCATGTTTGTGGCGGCGTTCCACGTTCATATGCAGATCGGGTGGTTCTGGACAAACCGGGGCATGGAAGTGCCTATTTATCTGCTGCTGATCTGCCTCGCGATCGTGATACGCGGCGGCGGCCCGCTGTCGCTCGACAGCCGCTTCGGCCGCGAAATCTGACGCGGGTCGCGGCACCCTTTGTCCTTGAAACGGCGGCGGTTCAGGTGCACCTCAGAGCGGCAATGCCATCGCCGCTCCCGCGTTCTCGGCCATTTTCCG
>VAZT01000173.1 GCA_005884825.1 Alphaproteobacteria bacterium | reverse complement strand
AGTCGCCGGGCTGAGGCGTATCTCCTCCGCGCCGACCCCACCGATGTCGAGCTACCTCTTTAGATCGGCCGACCACCTGCATCAGGTTCGCACGTGACTCGCCGCTGGAGGGAAGTGGATTCGAACTTTCGGTTCCGCGTCGCGAGAGGCGCTCGAACGGGGCCAGCTTTACGCGGGACCGCGGTTTCGAATCTCTGTTCCCTTCAGCAGTGAGTCCGCGAACTTTCGGTCCCTCTCGCCTTCAGATTTGATGAGATGAGGAAGCGCTGTCGTCAAGGCGGTGCACACCGCGCTCGATGCGGGCGCCGAGCAACCAGCTGTACGCTGAGCAACGGCGACGTGGAACCCATGGTGATGGCTTAGAACGAGGCGGCAAAGGGCGTTTTCAGGGTGCGGACCGATGAGCCGGCGACAAGAACCACGCAATACCCCACCAGACGCGAGTGGGCCTGAAATGACTTAAATCGGTCGCTCGGGGCGACCAAAAGTTCCTGAAACGATGCGGCCTATTCGCGGTTGCATACAGCGGGGGTTCTGTGCCGCATTCCCGGCCCCGGAGAAAAAGTTTGCACCTGACGGATGCGATATTGCTCTTTCGAAGGCTCGGGGTCGATGTGCACTCATTAGCGGCGCACGAGTTCACGCTAGCCTATTTCCGGCTCGCCAAAAAATACCACCCCGATCGAGGAAATCGGGATAGCCACGAGCTGATGGCCCGCATCAACGCCGCTCGGACAGCGATCCTGAAAGCCCACCAGCTGCGACGAGGATAAGAACTGACGCGGAGATCTCGCTAATTAACCTCGAATGTCGCTGATTTAACCATCAATTTTACAGCGCATTGACTTTGCGAAGTTTAAGGTCAGCCCGCGACAGAGACGGTCGAATGGTGCGCAGTCAACAGGACACCACGGCGCTGCCAGCCTCACGCCCGTTTGCAGGGGGGCAGGCCGGTTATGATTATTTTGCCGATGAACAGCACTACCGCTCGCTTGCCGACCGCGTCCTTGCCGGATTACGGCAAGGTGGCCGGATCGTGCTCGTCACTGGGGATCCGCCGGTACACCTGTCGAGCCTCGCCGCGGCGCTGACCGAGGCGACGGCGGGAAAACACACAGTGCTCGCGATTGCCTGTGGGGGCGAATTCAACGAGCAGGAGCTGCGCTGTGCCGCCGGCCCTTCACCGCTCATTATGTTTCATCAGGCGGAGAGGCTGTTGGATGGACAGCTCGCAAAACTCTGCAGCTATCTGGCCACGGGCGGCAACCGCCCCGCCGGCGTGCTCTTAGGCGCGCCTGGCTTAGTCCCTCGGCTCGAAAAGCTCCAGCCGAGCCTGTTCGAAGACGGGCGTGCGATCCGCTTCAACTTTTACGAGCTCGGCCGCGATGAGATCGATGTCTTTATGCGCCGCCAGCTTCGCCAGAGCAGCGCTGCCGGCGGCTTTGCCGTGGATGAGATCAATTGGATAGCCGATCTCTCGGGCGGCGATCCGGCGCAAGTCAATCGGCTGTCGCGACTGATGCTGGAACTTACCGGTAGTGTGGGCGGCAGTGATACGCCGGGTGACAGCTCGTCCCACCAGACGCTTTCGCCGAGCGCGCCGAGGTGGCGCCGAGCGATGAGGCGCCCGGCGCGGATCGGCATTCTGCTGTGTCTTGGCCTGAGCGTCCTGCTCATGCTGGCAGGTAGGCCCGAGTTCGGCGGCAGGATCGACGCTCCAGCACGGAGCGGCGGCAATGGCTCGCTGGTGCCGGAGCAGGTCTCCGTCTCACCCCCAGCTGTGGTTGCCTCCTCCCCCGAAACTGCGCCGCCCGCCGCACCAGCCTCGATCGAAACCGCGCCGCCCGCCGATCCGACCGCCGCACCAGCCTTGGCCGAAACCGCGCCGTCCGCCGATCCGACCGCCGCACCAGCCTCGGCCGAAACCGCGCCGCCCGCCGAGCCGACCGCCGCACCAGCCTTGGCCGAAACCGCGCCTCCCGCCGGCCTGACCGCCGCACCAGCCTTAGCCGAAACCGGGCGGCAGGCCGTTCCGGCCGCGGTGACCGCCGACAAAGCCCGGGCGCCGCTGCCGCTCCCAGCCGAACAGATTACTGCTTTGCTCACACGCGGTGATGCATTCGTGCGGACGCGCGATATCGCCTCGGCACGGCTTTTTTATGAGCGCGCGGCGGATGCTGGAAACGGCCGCGCGGCATTGCGAATGGGAGAGAGTTTCGATCGGGCTTTTCTTGACAGCATCGGGATTTACCGAATGATCGGTGATCGCCAGCTCGCTCTCTCCTGGTACCGCCGCGCCCGTGATTTAGGCGATACCGAGGCGGCGCAGCTGCTCCACAAGTTGGAGCCACGATAGCTAATAGCGGTTTGCAGCGATCAATTCATATCTATCTTCACCAGCGGTTGCCCAAGGATTGAGTGAGGTCGGTTGTGACCCCTCGCGATCCGGAGGGGATCCGCTGGCTCGCCGACACTTGCCGAACGGCTCTATGCCGGCGCGCGCCTCGCGACCGGGTGCGCGAGCAGCGCATGGCCGATGCTGCCGCGGATGTGAAGCGGTTCGATGAACAGCTTGTTCAAGTCGAGCGTGCCCGGCGCATCGCCGGGCGCGAGCACGACGACCATCACCTACCCGTGCCAAGTACAAATCGAGCTGAGGAACGGTGGTGGCTCCGACGCACTGACGCACGCTGCCCTCGCGAGGCTCCGCATCTTCCTCCGGCGCCTTGCTCGTCGTGCACGAGTTGTTCCGGGCACTCGGTTTACGTAGATTGAAATCACGGCCAAATCGCGGGGTTCGCTGATCAGGCGGATTAATTCCCTGATGAGCCGATTTAATTCCCTGCTAGGCCAAAATAACTTCCCTGTTCCGAGGCGTAGGGAATTGGGTCGTAAATGATTGAATTGGCTCTGGATTCCGAGCTACTAGTCGTATTCGGAGGCTCCGACGATGAAAATCCCTGTATTTTTGCCTGTTACCAGGGAATTTGGGTTCAGAGACGAGTTCGCTCAAGACTGTCTCCTCCAGCGGCGAGTCTGCAAACTGTCGGTCCCCCTCGAGATGAGGGCTCGGGCCGCCAGAGTGGTGGCGAGACGAACCGTCGGACTACCCTGCCGTCAAGCTGCGGTGATATGCCGTGCGGAGGCGTAGCGGTCCCGGATCTGCCGGGCGACACCCACCAGGTCGGCATCATCCAGCTGCGCCGCCACATCGTCTTCGTCGGCCTGGGCGAGGAGCCCGCGAAAACGCAAGGGCTTGTCGAAGAACGCCAGGGCGACATCGAGCGGCGTCTGCCCTTCTTCGACCCAAAGCGGAATCTGCCGGCCACGCTGGCTCGGGCGGATGTGATAATGGCTTCCCAGGCTGAAGGGATCGAAGCGGAGCGCCTGCTCCCGCTTGCCCGCGACGGCGACCAGGATCGAGGGCCGTTCGATTTCGTCCGGCTGCCGGCCGAGCAATTGCCGGTTGGGATTGAACATAATGAGCAGATGCGGCCCGGCATCAATGCGATGCCATCCGTTCTCCTCCTCAGGCATCGACTGCTGCACCCGCTGGGGCTGTGGCTGTTCCGGCATTTCCAGGGCTCCTCCAAGAATTTGGCGCTGCGTTTGCGCGACCGAGCCTGAGCACACGCGGGCCCGATGGCGGAGATGATAACTTGTTACCTCTATCGTGCCGAGCGTCCCGTCGCTCCGCGGGAGGACGGAGAGGCAGGGCCCAGCGGACTCACAGCGCATCTTCGGCGTCGAGGGGTCATACCGTAGAGGAGGCAGTCGTACCGAAAAAGACCACCGGGTGAACCACGGCTCACGTGGGGAAATCCATCGCATCGCATTAGGTTTTGACGACGCGCCTGAGACGCGAATCATTGACGTCGGTTTCGCAGCGGATGGGCGTTTTCCACGAAAATTGGCAGCCACCCCAACAAGCCCCGCTTCAGTAACTCGGTGTCGAGCTGGTCGGTCTTCGCCCGGCGATGTTCCCGCGATACGGCGACACTCGAGGGATGGATCACATGCGCCTCCACCCCGCGCGCCCTCAGCCAGCACGCCAACCAGAAGCCGTCCCGACCAGCTTCGAAGGCCAGTGCAATCCGCGTGATCTTGCGGCCGGCCTTGACCGCCTCGTCACGCCAGCGATGCAGCAGGCCAAGCAGCCTTTCTGCACTCGGCTCCAGCTTCTTGCGTGGTTGGCGCTCAATGCCGGGAAGCATACCGGCAACCAGCCAACTCGACTGGTTCATCTCGACGACGGCAATGATCGTGCTATCTTGGTCCAGGGAGACTCAGCGATCATCGGAACGGCTTACGCTAACGCGACCGGGCCTGTTTTACTTCGACCTTTTCCAGCGAGCTGTCGCCCTCGAAGTCTCCTTCTTCGAAGCCGCTTATACCGACCGGACCTGACACGAACATCTTCGAACGCGGACTGCTAAGGACCCGATGAACCAAAATTAACAGCTACCGCGCCAATATCTCCTCGAGAGCGCGCTGGTGGCACGAGCGACAGGAGGAGAGGAGATTTTTGGCGCAGCCTGAATGGGTGCTATTAAACGGCCAACCGGTCGATTTCATTGGAGCCTTTGCCCTGATGGATGACAAGTTGCGCGCAGAGCTGCAAACGGAGTTGGCGCCCTGTTCGACGCAGGCCTTTATGAAGCCTATGCGGCGGCGCATCGTGTGAAGTTCGGGGAGGATTTTGGCATCGTCACCTCCCACTCCCGATAAGGCCCGCAGCTATCGAACCGCTGCTCACCAATGAGCTCGAGCGCTGGCCCGACTTTTTCACCGAGGACTGCTTCTACCGGATTACCTCGGCCGAGAATTATGAGGCAAGTTTACCGCTCGGGCTGATCTACGCGACCTCGCGCAATATGCTGAAGGATCGGGTCAGCGGCTTGCGGGAAGTCAACATCTATGAGCCGCAGCGCTACCGGCACCTGGTCTCGTCGATCAAGATTGTCGGGGATGCGGTGGAGCGGTCGGATCACCTCGATGTCGTGGCCAATTTTATCGTCGTGCGCACGATGCAAGATGGCGAGATGACGATTTTCGGCGCCGGCCGTTATGTCGATCGGGTCAGACGCAACGCCGGCAATTGGAGGTTCGAAAGCAAGATTGTGGTGCTCGATAGTCGTCAGGTCGACACGTTGCTGGCAATACCGATCTGACCGCTTGCCGGCGGGTAATCCGCCTCGCATTCTCGTTGGCCGTTCAGCTTTTCCCTCTCCGCAGCCGCTTCGCATTCGCGGTGGCGCGCTTATGCCATGGCGCCAGCGCCTGTCTTTTGCCCCGCCCACCCATCACAGCCAAAGCCGACAGCTGCATCGCGGCGGCTTTTTCCATTGCCATTCGCCGATATTCGGCGGGAGAGCACGTGCCCTTAGCCATCATCAGACTTCGGCGTGCAATCGTCTCCCACGACGCCATCATCAACTCGGCTACCATAAGGGGTAGTGGGCGTCTGCGTCGTGAACTGAGCTTTGCCATGATCCACCCCTGTGAGCAGGAGGGCACAGCTGGCGATGAGGCGGCCTGCTGTCAAGCCTACAATCCTGACGCTTCGACGGCAGGACACTATTGCGACCAACTGCCCGCCAATGACTGTACGATCAGACCGTAACTGGAAGGACCGCCGATGGCTGCCACGCCGCAAAACGTCCTCTCCCAGTTCGGCTTCAACGGCGGTTACGTCGATGTCGGCTGGGTCATGACCGGAGAGCCCAGCGCTTCGAGACGCTCGCGGCCAGGGCCCAGGCGCCTTGGTGAGACGCAATGGGGACGGCCTCAAACCTTTATTCGAGCGGTAGCAGCCTTCAACGTGTCGGCGCTGCGTTGCAACGCTTGCCCTTCGTTGTCGGAAAGCTCAGGTTCAAGCACTTGGACCACACCTTCCCGGCCGACAACGCTCGGCAAAGAGAGCGTGACGTTATAGCGAGGGTTATAGGAGCCAATCGGGATCGCCGCCCGTTCATCGCGCAACACGATCTCCGCGATGCGCGCGGAAACCATGCCGATTCCGTGCTGACTGGCGCCAATCCCCTCGATAATGGTGATATTCGCGTAACGGACCTGGTGCTCGACATCGCGGCAGAATTCCTCGCGATTGTGGGCCTGTTGCTCAAGCAGCGCGAATATCGGCGTTCCGGCGACACGCGCCGAAGACCAAACGAACACCTCGGACGTGCCATGCTCTCCCAAAATATGCGCATCGACCGAGGCAGGGGTGACGCCTAGTCGGCTGGCCAAGTGAAATCGGAACCGCAAGCTGTCGAGATATGTGCCAGTGCTGAGGACTTTTTCGTGCCCCAGCAGGCGGACCGCGTCGGCCAAAGGGTCCGGCGGATCGGTGACCACGAGAACCAGCGCCTGCGGCTCGGCGGCGTGCAGGCGGGGGACAATGTCCTTGTAGACCTCGACATTGGTGTCGAGGAGTCGCAGCCTGCCGGCCGGATCGTTACGGTCAGTGGCGCCGCCCGTTTTTTCGTTCACGCCGGCGGTAATCATGACCAGCGAGGCGCCCTTCAGGTCGGCGTAATCACCCTCCCGCACTTCGACGGCGGGAGACAAGACCGCGCCGTATTGGACGTCGGTAACCAGCCCTCGTGCCCTTTTTCGATCGCGATTGAGGACGATGATTTCGCGGGCACAACCCCGGGACACGAGGGCCGTCAGACACGCCGACCCGACGGCACCTGCGCCAATTATTCCTACTTTCATGGCCCACTCCTGCCGATCCGCTGACCCTGCGAGTGAAACGCTCGAGGACATCGGATGTCTCCGAGGCCGTGCTTCATGACAGCAGTCCTCATCGATGGTGCCCGACATTGTTCCTGTGCATCCGGCCCATCACGAATGCGAGCAGGGCGAGACCGGTGGGTAGAATGAGCGACCACAGACCGGCGGCGACTTCGTATGCGGCCCCAAACCCGCAGCCGATCGTAAAGCCGACGATTACCGGCAGAGGTGAGAAACCCGTGCTAGAGAGTACCGCGCCGGAGCGCTACGTTAATTCGCCTTTAGGTTGGGCGCCGCGGCAGGCGCCGAATCTTCCAGCGCTGACCGGCGGTAACGCCGCAATCTTAATTAAGAATCGGAACACGTGTGAGACAGTTCACACCGGGCTGGCGATCCAAGGAGTATTGCTC
>VAZT01000172.1 GCA_005884825.1 Alphaproteobacteria bacterium | reverse complement strand
ACCGGGCATCGGACCAAAGCCGCCCATCTGCCACATCAGCCATTCGAGCACCGGGACCTGACGGCGCAAATCCGCCGGCCAGAACTTGCCGGTCTTCTCACCCAGGTAAATCAGAATCGCGCCCGATTCAAAGATGCTGATCGGCTGCCCACCCGGCCCCTCGGGGTCGACGATTGCGGGAATTTTGCTGTTTGGGCTGATCTTGACGAAGGCGGGGGCGAATTGCTCGCCTTTGGAGATGTTGATCGTCTTGACGGTGTACGGCAGGCCCATCTCTTCGAGGGCCACACTGATCTTGCGGCCGTTCGGGGTGTTCCAGGTGTGGAGTTCGATGCTCATCGCGACCGGCCTTTCATACCGACAGTGGTTTTTGCTTCCGCCTCAGGATTATCGTGATCGCGCCCGGTATCAAGCGCGGATCGTCTGCATCACCGCCTAACGCAGTCGAAGAATGCGACGTTCTCCTCCGCCTCGAGGAAGCGCGGGACCCGCTCGTATTGCGCGCAATGCTGCCGCGCAACAAGGGTTGCGCCGTCGATATCGCCCGAGTAGCCTACCTGGGCGGAACTCGCATTGCCCTGGAGCAGGAACGGCTTCGGCGCGGTACAGGCGGAGCCCAACGCCGCGCACAGAAATGAAACCGCGAGCAGCCGAATAGCGGGGCGGCCATAGCTGCTCAGTCCGGAGCAGCGTCCATTAGGGACTGGATCAGCTGAACCGGGTGGAGCAGCGAGGGCGTGTTCTGCTCCTCGGCATTTGGCGCGAGAGTGAGCGTCTGATCGACCGCAAAACTGACCATCGCCACGGTGGCAAAAACGATTGCCATCGTCCAGGCGGAAAATATTCCACGCCGACTGCTGCCGTAAGCGAACGGGTCGCGGCGCTGTGATCTCGGGCTCATGGCGGTCCCCCTGTGCCAGCCGTCGCACTCTCTCTCCTATTACGATAGGTGGGTTCCTTCCCGGGCGTTCCCACCCGCTGCCGATGTCAGCTATTCGGCAGGCGAATAGCTGTTGGATTTCCCCGCCGCCGGCAGCCCCGCTTTCGCCGCAAAATCGTACCCACGCTCGATGTAATCGCGATAATGACCATAGCTCGGCGCGGCCGGCGACAACAAGACAACGCCCCCCGGCGGCGTCACTCGCCGTGCATAAACAACGGCCTCCTCCATCGACTGAGCACGGTGGATCTCGCAGGCGACGTCGTCCCGCCGGGTCGCGACCGCCCGCGCCAGCGAATAAATCCGCTCCCCGCTGTCGCCGAGGCAAATGAGAGCTTTGGCGGCGCCTGCGACCGCCCTTTCGACGAGCTTGCCGTAGTCGATACCGCGATCGTGCCCGCCGAGGATGACCGTTATGTCGCGCCCCGCATAGACCGCCAAGGCTGCCAGCGTCGATTCCGGTATCGTCGAGATGCTGTCGTCGACAAACAGCACCCCTCCGATCTCACCCAGCTCCTGCTGACGGTGCGGCAAGCCCTGGAACCCGCTTGCCGCCTCCAGGGCAGCCGCCGAATCGAGGCCGAGCGATTTGGCCACGGCCAATGCCGCAGACAGATTGGACAGGTTATGGGGTCGCGCGAGATAGGCATTACGCACTCGTCCGATTGCCGTCGCACCGTCCAATATCTCGGTGCCGCAGCAATGAATCCCGTGATCGTCAGAAAAAAAATCCTGTCGCGCCGACGAGCCGTCGGCGAACCGCTCGACGATTTCGACCGTGGCACGGTGAATGATGCGGCGGCGGCTGTGGTTCAGCAGGTTGATCTTGTCGCGATAATAGTTCTCGACCGAGAGGTGCCAATCGATGTGCTCGGGATAGAGCGAGGTCAGCACCCCGATATCGCATTGCCCGTCGAAATCTGCCGCCTGATAGCTGGAGACCTCGATCACCGCGGTATCGGCCCTCGCACTCTCGATCCCGGTGATCGGGATGCCGATATTCCCAACCAGCGCCACCCTTCGGCCGAGCCTGGCCAAGATGTGCCCAATCAGCGAGGCCGTCGTGCTCTTCCCCTTTGTCCCGGTCACACAGATCGTCGTGAGGCCGACCCGTTCGGCAAACCATAGGTTCAACAGCGATGTGACATGTGTACCCGCCGCTCGGGCCGCTTGGATTTCGCGTCGGTAGAGGCTGACGCCGGGTGATTTGACGATGATATCGATATTGGCGAGAGCGCCCGCTATCCGGCCCGCTCCAAAGGCGTATTCGATGCCGCCGCCGAGACTCTCGGGCGCTCGTCCGGCATCGGTATCGTCCAGCACCAGCAGAGGCAGCCTCGGATGCCGTTGTCGCAGGAATGCGATTGCCGCCCGGCCCTCGCGGCCGAGCCCCCAGACCGCGACGCGCCTCGTCCCGATGTCAGCCGCACGCATCGAGCATGGCCAAATACCGTGCCGGCACCCGGTGTGGGTGTCTGACCTCCAATAACGCCCGAAATTCGGCCGGGCGGTTATTCCGCAACGAGGGAAATTCCTCGTTCAATCGGCGCACTATGCTGTCGTCGCGCCAGTCGGGATGATCTGCGAGATGAGACATCACGCCGGCGCTTTCGAAAGTCTCTCCGACGCACTCAAAGGGCTTGTTGGCGCGCAAGCCGCACAATTCAGCAAAGCCGTCGCGCTGCGTCTCGTCATCGAGCAGATTGCAGCCGAAAATTCCGATCAGATCCGGTTTTGCAATAAACGGAGAAAGCGCCAGAAAAACGAAACGGCATTTGGGACAGTTGCAGCAACAGTGACGCCCGCGTGCCTCGCGCGCTTGCCGGAATGCCGTGTTGCAGCTTCGAAAGACGCCAAAATACGCCGCGTATTTCGAGAACCTTCGGGCGATCTCGATCTCCGACAGTGGCCGCAACAAAGAAAAATAGCTGATGCTCGGCGAAATCGACCGTTCGACATATCCAGCGAAATCACGCTCGAATTCGAAGGACTTGCTATACTGGTGATTAATCTCGATCCCATCGAGGCTGAGGTTTGCGGCGCTGGCGGAATGCTCGTTCGACATCGCTACAGCATTGCACCCGGACAGCACGGCGCAGGCGAGCGCAATGGCGCTCAAAATGCCGGTTATCGGAACGTGGCCGTTCAGCGCACCGGCCTCGTTGAGCTGCAGCAAGCCTGCGTCCAGCCGGCGATGAACCCGGATGAAGGGCAGCTGCGCGGCCCGAATGCAGGCAGCAATCGGTTCGGCGTCACCCAGCGAGAAGAGCAGCACCGGTTCGCCCCCCTGCCTGAGACATTCGATCGTGACGATCGAATCCTTGCCGCCGCCGACCGGTACACACGTCCTTCTCGGGAGCTCGACAGTTATCGGTGAGGCTGCCGGAACCGAAGTCGACTGAATGCGAAAATGGCAGTGCAGCGAGACGCCGTTTCTGAATGCAAATTCGGCCAGACCTTTTTCATAGAATTTCTCAAGAAATTCTGTGGTGGCTTCATCTAGTTCGAAAGCTCGGCACGTCAGTATCTTTGGAATAAATGCCTTGTAGTAGCTCACCCCAGACAGCAACAGGATCAGGCGGAAAATTCGGTCTAGCACTTCTCTGGACGCCGATGAAAGCCGCTGCGGAACAAAATCAAAAATCAGCTGCTCTTCGAACCGCGGGCCGCCATTGTAACTGTAGCATAGCGCTAAGGTCGATCGCGCCGGGTCGTAGCGGTAGTCTTCAAAGACGAACTCGTTATACGGCATGTCCCGCCCGGACCAGTGTGCGGATCTCCCGCAACTTGCTGTGGTGCACGCTCAAACCGAGATTATCGACGGTCATGGCGCGCAAGCGCGAGACGCCGTCGACCGCGGGCCCGTTATTGACCGTCGCCTCGAGGACCGCTTTGTCGAGCTTCTCGTCAAGGCAGGCGAGCAGTTGCTCGCGCCAATCGGGACGCAACGCGGCGAGCGCACCGAGAAGCGCATAGGCGCCCCAGTTCGAAACCCCGGCCACGATCAGATGCTGCGCCGGAGTGACGCAGGCGATCGTCTCTCCGTGGTCGATATGCTGCGCGATCAACTCGCGCGGCAGCGAGCCCATGCCGATTTCGTTGCCGCCATCCCCGATCGCGATCGTCTGCCAAGGTCCAGCGGTGAAGAGCTCATCGAGCGGCGCCGTATATGTGCTGATATCGAGCCCTCTCATGTTGCGCGGCGCGCCGTCGGCACTGCGCCCGCAGCGCTCGATGGAGATCGCGTGAGTGATTTGAGCCCGGCGCCAGATCTCGACTATCGCGGGGACACTGGCAGCATCGACCGGCGCGCCTGATAATCCCGCTCCCGTCAAAGCAGCAACGCAGGCGCCGCGGCACGGCTCGTCGGTGGAAAGCCGGCACCTGATGCCGACCGCTTCGAGACCTTTCGCCAGCAGCGCCGCACCGACAGGCCCGTCGGTTTCGGCTGCGGGCGGCGAGCCCTGGGGGACATAGAAGCCGGTGATCAATCCGACCCGGGCGGAAGGCGCCGTTGCCAGGGCCGACGCGGCGCTCCACAAGCCGCCCTTCGCGGCTTCGAAAAGCGCGGCGACATTGCGCCCGACATCGACCTGGATCAGCCGCTCGATATCGTCCACCACTATACGTGAATGCGGCTGGCACGCCGCACTCGGGGCCGACATGGAGCCTACAGACTCGCCAATTTCGAATTGACTAGATCGGTGATCAGCATCGAACCCGGCGCGTGCGTGATGCAGAACTCCGGCCTGACCTGGGCGATAACCGCCTGTGGAGTGACGCCGCAGGCCCAGAATACCGGCAGCTCGTCGCCTTCGACCGGCACGGCGTCGCCGTAATCGGGTTTCGCCAGATCGGCGATGCCGATCGCTGCCGGCAAGCCGATATGCACCGGTGCGCCGTGCACTGAGGGAAAGCGCGACGTGATCTGAATTGCGCGGATTGCGTCGTTCGGCTTGAGCGGCCTCATCGAGACGACGAGCGGGCCGGCAAATGGTCCTGCCGCACGGCATTGGATATTGGTCCGGTACATCGGCACATTCGAGCCGCAGGTCATATGGCGCAGCTCGATCCCTTCCTCGATGAGCGCATGCTCGAACGAGAACGAGCAGCCGAGTGCAAAGCTGACGAGGTCGTCGCGCCACACATGCGAAATCTCCGGCGGCTCTTCAACGAGTTCGCCGCGGCGCCAGACGCGATAGAGCGGCAGATCGGTGCGTATGTCGAGATCCTCGCCCAAGCTCGGCAGGCGCGGGTCGCCCGGCTCGGAAACTGCGAGCACCGGACAGGGTTTCGGATTTGCCTGGGCGAACCGCAGAAAGTCGTGCGCCAGCGCTTGTGGCAGAATGACGAGGTTGGCCTGGACGTTACCCGGCGCCAGTCCCGCCGTCGGCCCGCAAAGGTCCCGCGACCGGATTCGTGCTCGCTCGCGCCTACCGGCTTCGACAGCCCGCGAAGATCCTAGATCCATCGAATTATCCTCATCCTGCAGCCCGCACTTTTACAGCCGATCGGACTTGAGCGCCAACCTATGCCGAAGCAGCCGGCGGATCGCGTACGGGCGGCGGCGGGGGTTCGACCGGCGGCACCGGGACCGGGTCGGGCGGCTCGGTGATCGGTGTCGGCTCGTCGGGGTCAGGCGGCCTTTCGGGCGGGGTGCCCGGCGGCGGGTGCGGCGTCGGGCCCTGGGCCGAATAGGCAGGGCGAATCAGCGTCTCAAAAATCGGTGCACCGCCCGTTGTGTTCCCAGTCGCCATAGCGGGTCGGCTCGGGTCCTTTTGGACCGCCGATCTCGCGCGGCTGCTGCGGTCGAGCCGCTTCGGGCGAAGTGGCAGGACGAGGCTCGGTAGTGTCGGGAGATTTTTCCTTCATGTACTGAATATGGGAGAAAACGTCGTAGCCTCAACCGGCGCTTCGTGTGTGCGATTTGGGAGATAGAAAATGGGTCAGCCGCTCGCAGGAATGCTAGTGGTGTCGGTCGAGCAGGCGGTCGCCGCACCGCTGTGCACTTGCCGGCTTGCCGATGCCGGCGCCCGGGTCATCAAGATCGAGCGGCCGGAAGGAGATTTTGCGCGCGGCTACGACCGTGCGGCCCATGGCCAGAGCAGCTATTTCGTGTGGCTCAACCGCGGCAAGGAATCCGTCATTCTCGACATCAAGAACCCGGACGACCATGATCTGCTTGCCCGGCTAATCTCCCGTGCCGACATACTCGTACAGAATTTAATGCCGGGCGCCATTGCGCGCGCGGGGTTCGACCTCGACGAGCTGCGACGCAATCGTCCACGGCTCGTCATCTGCTCGATCTCCGGCTATGGCGAGAGCGGCCCCTACCGCGACATGAAGTCGTACGACATGCTGATCCAGGCGGAAACCGGCCTCGCCTCGCTGACCGGACCGGTGCAGGCGCCGGGCCGGGTCGGCGCTTCGGTGACCGACATCGCGGCCGGGCTCAACGCGTATGCCGCAATCCTCGAAGCGTTGATTGCCCGGCAGCGCACCGGGGACGGGGCGCTGATCCGCGTATCGTTGTTCGACGCGACGGCGGAATGGATGGCGGTGCCGCTGATCCATTTCGATTACGGCGGCCGCGCGCCGGAGCGGATGGGTCTTGCCCACCCCTCGGTGGCGCCCTATGGCGTGTTTGCGACCGGCGACGGCAAGGAGATCCTGATCGCCATCCAGAACGAGCGGGAATGGCGGCGTTTCTGCGCCGAATTCCTCGGCGATGCCGCGCTCGCCGAGGACCCGCGTTTCAGCGACAACAACCGGCGGGTCGCGCACCGCGCCGAGGTCGACGCGCGGGTCGCCGCAGAGTTTGCCCGCCATTCGCGCGCCGCGCTCGCAGAGCGATTGAAATCCGCCGAGATTGCTTTCGGCAATTTCAACACGGTCGAGGATTTCTCGCAGCATCCGCATCTCCGGCGGATCGCGGTCGAGACCCCACAGGGCTCGGTTCGGCTGCCACCTGCCCCAGCGATATTCGAGGACGAGCGGCAGCCCGGCCGGGTTCCTTCACTTGGCGAGCACACCGCGGCGGTGCGCGCCGAGTTTGTGCAATGAGTGGCGTCTATCTCGCCGCCGCGATCGTGTTGGAGATCTGCGGGACGACCTCACTGAAGCTTTCCGACGGGTTCACCCGCATCGGTCCGTCGGGCGCGGTCGTCCTCTGCTACGTAGCGAGCTTTGCCCTGTTGG
>VAZT01000737.1:1284-3347 GCA_005884825.1 Alphaproteobacteria bacterium | reverse complement strand
CCGGGACCCCGGTCGACGCCGTCGGCGTCCAAGCCCATCTTTCCTGCGCCGGCGGACCGCCTTTTTCCGCAGCTCGGCTGCGCCGATTTCTCGCGGATGTGGCGGGTCTCGGTCTGACGATCCAGATCACCGAACTCGACGTCACCGACGAAAACGCGCCGGCAGATGAAGCGGTTCGGGACCGACTGGTGGCCGATGCCTACAGCCGCTTTCTCGATGCTGCGCTCGACGAACCGGCGGTCAAGATGGTGGTGACCTGGGGATTGTCGGATCGGCACAGCTGGATTGTCCGGAAGGAGACCCATGAATCGAAATGGCGTGCCGATGGTCTGCCGTCGCGGCCGTTGCCTTTTGATGCTGATTTAAAACCCAAGCCCGCCTTCGAGGCGATTGCGCAAGCCTTTGTGCATGCGCCGCAGCGGGCGGCCAGATAGGACCTGCCGCCCTGCGGCGCTTGCGGGAGCCTAATCGACGGCGAACACCCAGACCGAGCCGCCCTGCGGCACATCGGGGAACTCCCACGGCCGCACCAGGTTGAGGCGCGCCTGCATGCGGGCCGCGTCGACCCCCCAGCCCGACTGCACGGCGATGTACTGCTTGCCGTCGAGCTGGAACGATACCGGCACGCCGTTCACCCCCGAGCCGGTACGGAATTCCCAGAGGATCTTGCCGTTGGACGCGTCGAAGGCGCGGAAGAACCGGTCGTTCGTCCCGCCGGCGAACAGGACTCCCCCGGCTGTGGCCAGCACCGGTCCCCAGAGCTGGGAATTCGCAAACGGATGGCTCCACACCTTTTGGCCGGTGTCGAGGTTCCAGGCCTGCAATTCGCCGATATGATCGGCGCCGGGAGCGATATACATCGTCGAGGTCGCTCCGACATAACGCTGTCCGGGCGTATAGGTGGCAGGTTCCCCAGTGATCGTGCCGCACAGATTTTCGTTCGCCGGGATATAGAGCAGCTTGGTCTTTGGACTGTAGGCGACCGGCGGCCAGTCCTTGCCACCCCACAGAGACGGGCAGAAATCGGCTTTCTTGCCGGTTGCCGGCTGCCGGACCGGGTCGATGTTCGGCCGCCCGGTTTCAGGATCGAGACTCGTGAAGACATTCTGCTTCACGAAGGGCTTACCGTCGACGAAGTTGATTTTGTCGGCGGTGCGCTCCAGCATCCATAGATAACCGTCGCGTGCGGTGTCGACGAGACCTTTGATGGTCTTACCATTGTGCTGGTAATCGACGAGTATCGGCGGAGACACTTCGTCCCAATCCCAGGAATCATTCGGATGATACTGATGATAACCCTTGATGTACCCGGTCGCGGTGTCGAGGGCGAGCACCGAAGAGGTGAAAAGATTGTCGCCGGGTCGCTGGTCACCCATCCACGGGCCGCCGTTCCCGGTGCCCCAGAAGGTGAGGTTCGTTGCCGGGTCGTAAGCTCCGGTGATCCACACCGACCCACCTCCGGTCTTCCATTGATCGCCGGTCGGCCAGGTTTCCGAACCGGGCTCGCCGGGTCCCGGCACCGTATACGTCTTCCACGCCGGCTTGCCGGTCTCGGCATCGAACGCCGCGACAAAGCCGCGAACACCCAGCTCGCCCCCCGAGACGCCTACGATGACCTTGCCATCGGCCACGAGCGGCGCAAGCGACATGTAATATCCGTGGTTGTAGTCCTCGACCGTCGTCTTCCAGACCTCGTTGCCGGTCTTTGCGTCCAGCGCTATGAGCACCGCGTCGGCCGCCGCGAAATAGACCTTGTCCCCAAGCAGCCCGACACCGCGGCTCGTCGGATGCAGCAGCAGCATATCTTCCGGGATCGGCCGCTTGAAGCGCCACAACAGGTTGCCTGCCTTGGCATCGATAGCCAGCAACTGGTTGCCGGGCGTGGCGACAAACATCACGCCGTTGTTGACGATCGGCGGCGCCTGATGGCCCTCGACCTGGCCGGTCGCGAAGCTCCACACCGGCTGCAGCCGGCTGACGTTCTCGGGCGTGATCTCATCGAGTGGACTGTAGCCCCAGCCGTTATAGGTGCGGCGGAACATCAGCCAATTGCCGTCCTCCGG
>VAZT01000737.1:0-1250 GCA_005884825.1 Alphaproteobacteria bacterium | reverse complement strand
CGAGCATTGCGAGGGCCAAGGCGCTCGTCGCTAGCGTTGCACCGAGGCGGCGTCTTCTCGTCATCGCGTCTCTCCTAATCTATTGCTGTTACATTTGTTGGAAGCCGGGCCGGCCGATGAAGGGCTTCGCGACCGCGAGCTTTCCATCGGCGATCTTCAACGGCAACGCCGGCAGGCGGCGCGGCGCCGGTCCGCTGAGCACCTTGGCCGCTTCCTTCGGATCGTAAATCGAGTAGTGGCACGGGCATTCGAGCAGCCGCCGGTCGGGGTGCCAGTTGGTCACGTCGCAGCCGGTATGCGGGCAAATAGCCGAATAGCCGACAACACCGTCGGCGGCGCGCTCCTTGGTCTCGGGGTCGAACCCCTCCGGGTCGAGACGCAACAGCAATACTTTATTGAGCCGCGAGCCGTTGCGCACGGTCTTGCTCTCCGGATCGATGGGCCAAGCTAAGGTCTGCTTGCCGTCGAGCGGCAAGTCGTCCGGGCTCAAGGGCTCCGGAGCAGCCGCGGCGGTCGCCGCGACCAACAGGTCGCCCTCCTTCGGACGCTCGCGTGCCGCATCGGTTTGTGCCGATGCAGGACGCGGGGCCAGAGCAAAGCACAGGCCCAGCCCGATCGCCGCCCGCCTCCCAATGCACTGGAACTCGTAATCCACCCGATTTCTCAAAACGAGCTCGCGCTAGCCGCCAACAGTGCTATTCCGTAACCGAAGAACTCGCCCTCTCCGCCCCTAGGGGCGGGGAGGGGAGGGAGTATCTGCGGCCGCCTGGTTCACCTCCTAAGTGGCGAGCTGGTCGCCGATCGGCAGACGCCGGATGCGCTTCCCGGTCGCGGCGAAGATGGCGTTGCACAAGGCGGGAGCAAAGGGCGGGAGGCCCGGCTCGCCGACGCCGCTCGACGGCACGTCGATACCGTTGGGCACGATCCACACATGCGTAATCGGCGGTGACTCGTCGATGCGAAGGACCTGGAACCCGTCGAAATTGTTCTGCTCGACGCGCCCGTTCTTGAAGCTGATCTCGCCATATTTGGCGAGGCTCAGCCCCATCACCGCTGCCCCTTCAATCTGCGAATAAATGCGCTCGGGGTTCGCAGCAAAACCGCAATCGATCGCGGTGTCGACGCGCGGCACGCTCAGCTTTCCCTTGTCGTCGACCGCGACCTCGATGACGGTGGCGACATAGCTCAGGAAGCTCCGGTGCACGGCTATACCCTGGCCATGCCTCGGCGGCAGCTTTTTGCCCCATTCC
>VAZT01000171.1 GCA_005884825.1 Alphaproteobacteria bacterium | reverse complement strand
GCATCGAAAATTTCGGCGGTATGGCCCGCGCGCGCCAGCAGAGCCTTTGCGTAGCCATACTCCAGCGGCAAATGCGGTTCGCGGCACCCGAAATAAATACTGCCCTCGAATGACCAGTTCGGGTTTATCAGCGCTACCCTCATGATCCGACCACTCGCGCCGCGGGAGCGGTCCGGCGATTGAGCGCAATCCACTGATGTAGGTGCCGAATCCCTCCCTCGACATTGATCTTGGGGCGCCATCCCGTCGCCCGCTCGAGCTTGCTGGGGTCTGACACGTACCAACGCTGGTCGCCGACCCGCCAGGGGCCATAGACGATTTCGGGTGCATGACCGTTCATCGCAGAAATTCGCTCTACCAGCTCGCAAAGGCTGATCGTATTGTCCGGACCACCGCCAATGTTAAACGCTTGGCCGGCAATCTCCGGCAGGTGGTTTTCGGCCAACAGGAACGCCTCGATCAGATCGTCGACGTAGAGCAGATCGCGAACCTGCCTGCCGTCGCCATAAATGGTGATCGGCAGCTCCTGCTGTGCTCGAATGAGGAAGTGCGCGACCCAACCTTGATCTTCGGTGCCGTATTGATGCGGCCCATAAATACAGCTCATGCGGAAGACCGTCGCGTTGACCCCATAGCCGCGTGCATAGTCCAGAACATATTGATCGGCGGTGCCCTTTGAGCAGCCATACGGACTATGGAAGCTGAGAGGGTGGGCCTCGTCGATGCCGCGCAGATCGGCTGCCGGGTGGTAGCGGGTCGCAAATGCCACGAGCGGTACATCATCGAGCGCGCCGTAGACTTTGTTGGTCGAAGTGAAAACGAGCGCGATGCGGCGGCCGGTTTCCCGGATCAGCTCCAGGAGGTTCAACGTCCCAGCCGCATTTACGGCGAAATCGTCGCGCGGATCAGCGAGGCTGGTCGTGACGGCAACTTGAGCGGCGAGATGAAATACCGTTCCAACGTTACCGAGCGTCTCGCGCAGACGCGTAATGGATTGCACGTCTCCTTGCTGGAACTGCACCCGCGAACCATGCGTCGCACGCAGCCAGCGCAGGTTGTGCTCGGCTCCCGGCCGGCTGAGATTGTCGTAGACCCGGACCGGGCGCCCGCCGCGCAACAGCCGGTCGGCCAGATTGGTTCCGATGAAACCGGCCCCGCCGGTGATGAGAGCAGGCCGGCCGCTTGCCGGAGGGACGAGCGAAACGCTCATAGTGTGAGCCCACGGGCAGCCAGTGCCGCGCGCGCCTCCCATACTCGATCGACGGCAGCGCGCCCCTTCAGCCAACTCACCAGTTCGGCCAGCCCGGCATCGAGCTGTATTCTGGGCTGGTAACCGAGCACAGAGCGCGCCGCGCCGATGTCCGGGAAGCAATGCCGAACATCGCCGACGCGGCACTCTCCGGTGATTTCGGGCTCGATCGGAACGGCCAATGTATCGGCGAGGAGCCGGGCCACTTCTTTTATGGTAACCGGCCGACCGCTGCCGATGTTGAAGGCGCGCCCGACCGCTCCCTCGACCTCCAATGCCAGACGGCAGGCCTCCGCGACGTCCCCGGCATAGACGAAATCGCGGCGCTGCTCGCCATCCTCGAAAATCAGAGGAGGGCGCTCATTGAGCAATCGCGCAGCGAAAATGGCCAGAACTCCGCTGTAGGGATTCGAGAGCGCTTGATGCGGCCCATAGACATTAAAGAAACGCAATGCGACAGTCGGGATCTCGTAAGCCTTGCCGACCATCAGGCAGAGACATTCCTGGTCGTATTTCGATAAGGCATAGACCGAGAGGGTCGACGGCGTTTTACTCTCATCGGTCGGTACCGCCTCGATCGGTCGTCCGGAGCTGTCCGTCGGCTCCCAATGACCTTGCTTGAGCCGGATCGGGCTACGCTCGACATTGGCCAATAACCGGCCGTCGCTCGCTCGATAACGCCCCTCGCCGTAGATGCTCATGCTCGAGGCCACAACGCGCCGGTCGAAAGGGCGGCGTTTTGCCCGCTCGATCATCGCTTCGAGCAACACCGCCGTCCCGCGGCTGTTCACGTCGGTGTAATCGGCCACTTCGTACATGCTTTGTCCGACCCCAACGCGCGCCGCCAGATGCAGGACCGCGTCCGCATCAGTTAGTGCCCGGCGCACCGCCTTTGGCGAACGGATATCGCCGACAAGCAGCTCGACTCGGCGGTCCAGATAATTGGGTGGCTCAGGCTTCGGCCCGTGGATCTGTGGGTCCAGATTATCGAGCGCTCGAACGCGGTAACCATGGCTTAGCAACGCAGTGGCACAGTGAGAAGCTATGAAGCCGGCTCCCCCCGTTATCAGAACCGTTTTTGCCATCTCAGGTTGCGAGAGTTGTTGCTTTATCGCGGGTTCAACACCGTGCCCCCGAAAAGGTTCAAACGTTTGACGAGAATCTTTACCTTTTGTGAAAACTTGCAGTGAGCTGCGCCACGACCCCATTGAGGGTCAGGTTACGTTGGCGGCTGCCCTTTCCATCGACAGCATGGAGCTGATGGCAGTGACGGCCTCGCGCAACGAGAATGCCACAGCCTGGACGGAGATCGCGCGCGCCATCTCCTCGGCCGCAACTTCTCTCGCGGGCGCTCCCCAGAAGCCGACCAATATTTGCGCCCCGGGAGCGCGCCGGCGAATACGTCTTACGAGGAAGCGCGCCCGCGCCGGTGAACTGGTGCTGATCAGCGACAGACACACCACTGAGGCATTCCTGAAAAGCGGAAAATACGCCGTGTCAGCCGACAGCGCATCCGCCGGCAGAGGCGCTCCTATGTCGAAATGGCGCTCCAAACGCAGCACATTCACCAGCAGCAAGGCTGCAGCTTCGTCGAGTTCGTTGCGGCCGGCGACGCAGACGATACCGGACAAACTCTCCGGTTTCGGGCCCGTTGCGTGCTCAGGCGCGGCAGCGGAATCTTCATCCTCCAACAGGTTTTCGACCATCGAGGCGATCGCGCCGTGGAATGTGGCCCGATCGTCCAACGGCAGTACGCCGCGGTTACTGTCGGTCTGCGCTCTTGCCAAAGCGGGTATCGCAACTTCGTCGAAAAATTCGGTCAACGAGCTGTTCTTCGCGAACTCCTCGGCTTGCTCCGTCGCTTCCTCGGGATCGTTCGCCAGAATGCGCTGGTAAAATGTTTCCACCGGCGTCAGCACCGGTTCGGTGCCGAGCATCACATTGAGAAACTGGAGCTGCGGCACGTGCCGGCCGAGGACCACCAAGCAAACCGTCATCGGAGTCGAAAGCAGTAGCCCGATCGGCCCCCAGAGCCAAGTCCAGAACGTAGCCGCGGCAATCAGCGCGACCGAAGAAAGACCAGTCCTGCCGCCATAGACCAGCGGTTCGACCAGGTTCGCGACGACCAGCTCGATACCGGCAAATAGCAGCGCAGTCCAAACTAACAGCATCCAGTCAGGAGCAACGGCGATCGCTAGTGCCAGCGGGAACGCCGCCGCGATCACAATCCCTAGATATGGAATAAACCGCAGCAAAACCACCAGAATGCCCCAAAGCGCCGCGTTCGGGATGCCGATCAGTGTCAACCCGAGCCCGATCGGCAATCCGCAACTTATGTTGACGACGAGCTGAGACGTCAGGTAACGGCTGATCCGTTGAGCCGCATCGTTCATCGCTTCGGTGGTGCGGTGCAGATCGCGCCGTCCGGCAAGCCGCAGCAGCCGGTCCCGAAGATCCTCCCGCTCGAGCAGGATCATGATGACGAAGACAATGACCAATCCGCCCGCCGCCATTGGCTGGAGCAGCGGTCCGACGATGGTCTGAACAATCTGCAGCGGCCCCGGTTCAGGCTCTATTACTTGAACGGGTACGGGTTTGGCCGGTGGAGGCTCGGAGGCGCCTGTGGCGGGAGGGGCGCCCTCCGCTGCACTCTGAGTTTCTGCCTTCGAAAGCTCCTTGCCGAGCTCGCGCAGCGTCTTCGTCGCCCGACGGAAAATTCCCCCGCCCGGAACCATGCCGGGGAACGAACGGATTTTGGTGTCGAGATTATATTGGTATTCCGGGAGTTGCTGTGCCAATGACGACACTTCGCCGACGATAACCGCCGCAAACCCGGCGATCGCCATGCAGGCGATCACCACTGTAAAGAGGACCGCGCTAATTCGGCCAACCCGCAGCCGGCGAAGCCATCGCACTGCCGGCGCCAGCAAAAAGCTCAACAGAACTGCCAGCGTAATCGGAATAAAGACTTCGCGGGCGAAATAAAGAATCCCTATTACGGTCGCCGTGACTAGCACGGCCATCATCCCGAACACGCCGGGCGGGAAGTCGGCGCGGATGCGGCCATCAAACTCAGGTGCCGGATCGGCCATTTTCGTCACCCGCGATCGAGTGAGAAGGCGGCTATCGGTCCTGATCTCTCATTCAGCCGCCGCTCCGTACCTATTGATATCGAGCTCGATACGCCTCCTCGCCTGTTCACTCCGAGTTGGGTGCGGTACAC
This sequence comes from Alphaproteobacteria bacterium, assembly GCA_005884825.1. GTDB lineage: Bacteria > Pseudomonadota > Alphaproteobacteria > ATCC43930 > CGMCC-115725 > AP-15. The sequence continues at coordinate 7,684 of VAZT01000171.1, read as the reverse complement.
CGTTCAGCGGCGGTGGATCAAATACGCGAGCCCATAACCAATCGCGCCGGCTACGAGCAGCGCGGTGACCGGTTGCTCCGCAGCATATTGGCTTATGAAATCGCCAGCTCGAGAGCCCTGCTGATAGAGGCTGGTCGCCGCCTGCGTCGCTTGGCTGCTGGCCTCGCGCGCAGCACCTTGCACCAACTCCCCGGCTTGAGCCATCGCTTGTCTGCCGGTCTCGGAAGCCTGGCGCGCCAGTGTGGCGGCGCTGGTCTGGGCATCTTGGATCATCGCCTTGCCCTGCTCGAGCGTGCCTTGCATGCTCGCGCCCGCCTGCTTCGCGGCATCGCTGGCCATCGTGCCAACTTTCTCAGTCGTCTCGGACACGCGGTCCTGAACTCGCTGCTCGTCCATCCTCTCCTCCAACGGGAATGACATCGTCGCGCTATACAACACTGGGCGCGGCGAAACGCTCCCCCGGCGCAAACTTATTCGGGGGGTCAGCTTATTCCGGGCGCAAGCCTAGTGCAGGGCGCGTTCGAGCTCGTGTTTGTTCATCTTCGATCGCCCGGCAATATTTCGCCGCTTCGCTTCTTCATAGAGCTGCGATCGCGTAGCTTCCCGCCCGCTCCCGCGCTCGCTGCGGTCCTTCTCGGTCGCACCACGCCGCTCGCGAGCTTTGGTACGCTTCAGATTCTGGCGGTTCTTCTCCTTGCTCTCGTATTTGGAGGCGCCCGCCTCGTGGAGGCCGATCGCGATCGCCTGTTTGGGGTTCTTGACCTTTTTGCCGCGGCTGGTTTTGAGCTCCCCATGCTTGAACTCGTGCATGACGCGCCCGACGGTTTCCTTTTGTGCCTTCGATTGGTGGATGGCCATTGGCTGACCTCGCTCTATTACAATCTTTGTGGAAAATCGTCTCCGGTAATCATTAGTTCCGGGTTCCATTGGAAATCCACCCGGCGCCGACCGGGAACCCTCGCTCGGCGGGGTTGTTGGCAGAACGTCAATCAACGGTAGAGGAGTGATGCGGTGTCGAAAATCCATTTAACAGCAGCCGTCGCGCTGGCGTTGGCTGCCGCGGCCCCGGTAGCGTACGCGCAAACTGCCGCAACCCACACCATCCAAACGGACGAGATTCGCGCCAGCAAAATGATCGGCAGCGCGGTCTACGACGTGCAGAATCGCAAGATCGGCAGCGTCGACGATGTTATCCTCAACAAGAACGGCAAAGTCGACGCCGTGGTCATCGATGTCGGCTCCTTTCTCGGAATGGGAGGCAAGGACGTCGCGGTTCTCCCCAGCGACATCAAGACCGACAACAACCGGCTGACGCTCGATCGCACGAAAGAGCAGTTGCAGCAGATGGCAAGTTATGATCTCAAGAATAACAATACCGGTGCAGGTACTTCCACCTCGCCGGTGGAGGGGGGAAGGCTTCAGACTCCGCCGTCAACCGGTCGTTAACGGCTGAAGCATATGGCGTGGGCCGGGCGGATCCGTCCGGTCCACAGTGTTAACATCTGCGGAACCACTCGATCCCCGCCGTGTTGTCGCATTCGGCGATAACAACGAGCGGTGGAGCGAGCCATGTCCAGCGAAAACCTGCACGCACCGCGCGAGCGTCTTTCGCAAGAGACGCTCAATTTGCATTTTGCGATCGTTTCTCTGATGGAAGAGCTCGATGCGATCGACTGGTATCGCCAGCGCGCTGACGATGCCGAGGACGAGACGCTGAAACAGCTGCTCCTTCATAATATGCGCGAGGAGATGGAGCACGCCTCGATGTTGCTCGAATGGATTCGGCGGCGCGACGGCGACTTCGAACGGTTTCTCAAGACTTACCTTTTCACCGAGGGTTCGATCCTGCAGGAGGAAAAAGCTGCAACCGCGGAGGGCATCGGCAAGCCCGGAATCGAGGGAAGTCGAAGCGGCGCCGACGCCGGCTTCACGATCGGTTCGCTGAGGGATGCCTAGCCGATGGACTACCTCCATCGTGGCCAGTCGAATCTGCCGGACGCCATCTGGCGAGAGATCGACAAGGCTGCGGCCGAGGCCGCGCGCGATCGGCTCACCGGCCGGCGATTTCTCGAACTGCAGGGGCCTTTTGGCGCGGGCATTGCAGGGCATCTCGAAAATGGTCAACCGCTCGACCTGACGCCGGCGCAGGACGCCGCCGAAGCTGTCGCCAGCCGCGAGGAGGAGTTCGTCTACCGCGGCCAACCGGATTTCCGCCTTCCCGGCCTCTTGACGCATGAAGGCCGGCAGCAGCTCGATGGCGGCGACTGGGCAGCCGTCGAGCGGGCGCTCGGTGACGTGCTCGCCGCGGTGACCCAACTCGATGACGCCGGGTATCGCGGGCCGTATGCGTTGGCGTTGGCTCCGCCGCTCTACAATGGGCTGTTCCGGCTCTATCCCGGCACCGATGTATCGCAGATCCAGCACCTGCGGCATCTCTGCACCCGCGGCATCTACAAGGCGCCGATCGATGGCGGCGTGCTGGTCGACCCGCGCGTCGGCGCATTGGTGCTGGGGCAGGATTTGCGGGCCGGCTACATCGGACAGGACGGGGTGCACTACCAGCTCTATCTGACCGAGAGCATCGTATTGCGGATCGACGAGCCGCGGGCGATCTGCATGATTTCCGCGACTTCCAGCAGCCTGCGCGCCGGGATCACCTCGACACCAACCCCGAGCTGAGTTGCGAGGCCGCCCATGCGCTCGAAATTGCTCAATGCCGATCCCCCGATCACTTATGCGGTCGTGCTCGACACCGGCGACGAGGTCATCGGCGAACTCGGCAACTTTGTGCGGGAGCAGGAGGTCGAGGCCGCCTCGCTCACCGCGATCGGCGCGTTCAGCCGCGCCGTGCTCGGGTATTTCCAGTGGGAAACCAAGCAATACAAGAAAATCACGGTCGACGAGCAAGTCGAGGTCTTGTCGTTGCTCGGCGATGTCGCGGTCGGCGACCAAGGTCCGACACTGCATCTCCATGCCGTTCTCGGCAAAGCCGACGGCAGTGTCGTCGGCGGCCACCTGATCGAGGCGTATGTCCGGCCGACCCTGGAAGTGATCTTGATTCAGCCGCCGAGCTATCTGCGCAAGCGCAAGGATCCCGAAACCGGCCTCGCCCTGATCGACATTGCTTGATAAGATTCGTCGGCTGCCGTTGGGCCCGATCAAGCCGCGGCAGGACGAAGGAGTCGGGCAATGGCGAAGACGCGCGGAACCGGACTGCTGATGGTGTGGACCGACATCGATCCGCAGTTCGAGGCAGAGTTTAACCAATGGTATGACGAGGAGCACTTGCCGCGCCTGCTCGAGGTGCCGGGTTTTCTCAGTGCCGGGCGCTACGTCGCGGTCAAGGGGGCGCCGAAATACCTCGCGATGTACGAGCTCGAGGACCACAACGTGCTGCGCAGCACGGCCTATCTCGATACGGTCAAATACCAGCCCTCGCCACAGCGGACCAGGGTCGGCACGAGCCGGATCGGGCGCAATTTTCTGCGCAATGCGTATCGGCAGATCTTCCCGGTGCACACCGACCCGATCGAGCAGACCGTCGAGATGGCTCCGTTCCTGCAGATGGGCCGGATCGATGTGTCCTCCGCCATGGAGGAAGAATTCAACGCCTGGTACAACACCGTTTACATTCCGGGCTATCTCGCAGTGCGGGGGTGTCTAGGCGCCCGGCGGTTCGTCGCGGTCGAGGGGCAACCCAAATACCTGACGGTCTATGAATTCGAGCACGCCCGGGTGTCGGAGAGCGAAACTTGGACCCGCGCCCGCGTCAGCAATCCGTGGACGAGGCGGGTGCACCCCCATCTGCGGCACGACGAGGGTTCGCCGGGCGTCTATCAGCGCGTCTCCCCGAAATAGCGGGCGGCAGAGATCAGTTCGCCGTTCGCCGGATCAGTTCGGCCCAGCGGTCCGTCACTGAAATCGACGTCGGGTCGCGCGCGGCCGCGGTCGCCATTTCCCGGAATTCCGGCAGAAACTCGGTCACATCGGCATAGTGCGCCCGGCTCGCATTGGGAATCCAGCCGTCGCCGTAACGGATCGCGCGGCGCGCGCTGTGCGGGAAGGCGCCGCCGACGATGATCGGCGGGTGGGGTTTTTGCACCGGCTTCGGCCAGGTCCGCATTTTTGGAACCTGGACGATCTCGCCGTGATATTCGGGCTCGGATTTGGTCCAGATCTCCTTCATCGCTTCGACCTGCTCGCGCATTTTTTTGAAGCGGGTCGTGAAGACCGTGCCGTGGCTCTCGATCTCGTCCTGGTTCCAGCCGCCGCCGATGCCGAACAGAAACCGGCCGCCCGAGACGTGGTCGATCGAGGCGACGAGCTTTGCGGTCTGGATCGTGTCGCGCTGAATGACGAGGCAGACCCCGGTCCCGATCTTCAAGGTCTTCGTCGCCATCGCCGCCGCCGTCAATGTGACGAACGGGTCCATCACGTCATAGTACTGCTTGCCGAGCTCGCCGCCGCCGGCCGGCGGGGTTTTGCGCGTGCTCGGAATATGCGAGTGCTCGGGCGCCCAGACCGACTCGAAGCCGCGCGCCTCCAGCGCCTGGCCGAGCTCGGCCGCACTCATCGAGTAATCGGTGAAAAACATCGCCGCGCCAAAATCCATAATCCCTCTCCCGTACCGGTGATCAGGCAAGCTTACCCGCTATACCTCACCTCCGGCCAGCATTGCGAGGCTGCAACCTCTACTTGTGTCTGATATTGCCGTTCGCTGTATCTGCAGCGAGCCTACAGCGAAACCTCTCCTTCAGGTTGAAACATCCTCAACCCATCGGCCCGTGTGGTAACGCGCCACCACGGGACGATACGACGCAACTACGGCGATTTTATAGGGATAGGTCGCCCCAGCTCGTCACGCGCTCGATGCGGATGGCGATGACCGGTAGCCCGGCAAGCTCCATCTCCCGATACTGCCGATAGCGCGACCGGAGCAACTCCTGCGCCCGGTCGTGTTCGGCCCCGTCAGCGAGGACCTCGGCCGGGCCGCGCAGCATGACCCATCCGAGCCGGCTCCAATCCTCGTCCCAGCGGTCGGCGACAAAAGCGGCGACCGGATTTTCGGCAATGTTCCGCAGGCGCTTCAATGCCCTGATGTCGCCCTTCGGCTTCTGGTCGATGGTGATGTAGAGCGCGCCCTCGCTGACGACAAAGCAAACCGGTACGAGGTGCGGCGTTGCCCGCGCATCGGCGGTCGCTAGATGACCGACCCGGCAACTGGCCAGAAAGCGGGCTTGGGCCTCGGACAGCATCCCAGAATTTTGCACGATTTCGGCCCGCTGGCGAGACGCCTGCGTTTCATGCGAAACTCTGGGCCTCCTCAAACCGACGAGGCCGGCCATGAAAATCGAGCGCATAGACCATCTGAACCTGACCGTCGCCGATATCGATCGCAGCGTCGAGTTCTATCAGCGCGTGCTCTGCATGAAGACTGAGAAGATGGGCGAAGGCCGCGCCGCGCTCTATTTCGGCCAGCAGAAGATCCATCTCGACGCCGCCGGCGGAGCTATGGCGACGAGCGGCGAGAAACGGATGCCGGCGCATATCTGCTTCATTACCGGAACCCCAATGGGCGAAGTCACCGCCCATCTCGAAACCTGCGGCGTGCCGGTCCGGATGCAGGGGCCGCGCGCCGGGGCGATCGGCACGATCCAATCTGTCTACATCGACGACCCGGACCAAAACTCGATCGAGATTTCCACGTACTGAGCCTCCTCACCCGCCTCGCCGCGCTCAGCGCGCACACCTGAAAGTCCCTCTCCGGCACCGCGGGACAGAGCGGGCACCGCGATCAGCGCCTTCTCCGAGCGCGCTTGCGGGCTTCCAGAAACGGCGGGAAGTAGCTGCCTTGGCGCAGTTTGGGGATGCGCAATTGCAAGGCGCCGAGCCGGGCGTCGAGGGTGCGGTCGCGGTACCCGTTGCGCCAGGTGGTGCGCTCGCAGCCGACTCAGTGAGGATTACCCAGCCCCGGCGCCTCAGAACGGCCGAAGACGGCCGTCGTTCCGTTCCAAATCGGCGGCCTTGGCCTCCAATTCGTCGGCTATGCGATAGAGGGCGCTCGCGATGTTTGGCTCTCGTTCGGCCAGAGATCGGAGTTCAGCCGCTCTCTTTCTGAGGAAATCGATGTCGTCTGGCATAATACGAGATCAACATCGCTCCCGTTATTTTGGTTGCTGATCCAATTGTATAGTTTTGTATTATATTATGCTCATTTACATCGTTCATTACTTGACACGGGGCATTTACACTCACCACGGTGGTCAAAGTGCCGCGCATGGCGGTCCGGGGGAACGGAAGCGGTTTGCTGCGCGTTGCATCAGTAAGGGTGTCGCGGGAGCAGCGATGAATGCAGAACAGGGAGCTGGTCCGGGAAACACCGTGTGGGAACCCGGATGCTTTCTGTTGCGTTACGGCTGCGGCGCGGATAGCGCGAAAGGTCAACCGGGGGACCATCCGAGGCATGACGGACGCCCAGCAACGGACACCCGAGTACTACCGTGAGAAGGCTCGCCAGATCTGGCGATTGGCGTTGCGCGCGCGAGCACCAGAGGTCCGTCTTGAATTGCTCGACATAGCGGATCGGTTCGCTCGGATGGCCGCTCATGTGGAGCGGCGGAATAACCTCGCCGAGACCGTCGGAGACCGGTGGCGACGCGCAACCATAAGCTCACCGCCATAACTCCATCCGACACTCTTACGAGAGTTACGGAAGACGGATACAACGGATGGGGAGCGGATAGAAGACAGCGGGCTGCGTTACTGTCCCGGCATTCACGATGATCCAGACGGCGAAGGCCCGGAGTTGCGCGATCACGAACGTTATTCTTCAGCCTCGCCAAGCACCTGCCGGACCCTTTGCACGAACGCTTCCGGGGCAACCGGTTTTGAGACGTAGGGTTGACCGGCGCCATCGAGCTCGACGATCCGGTCGGGATTTCCGGTCATGATGAGGACTTTTGCGCCCGCGGCCTGTGCCTGCTGCACCAGGCTTGTACTCGATCCATCGCTGAGCACGCCGTCCGTCGCCAGCAAGTCCGGAACTTCGTCCTCGATGAGTTGAATAGCGGCAGAGACTGTGGCCACGGCGGCGGCGCGATGACCGGCCTTGTCGAGCTGAAGAACCAGTTGCTGGCGAAATTCCGCCTGGCTATCGACAATAAGAATATACGCCATATTTAGGTAACTCTGCGGGCGGGCGGATCGTTCCGCTACCTGATCTGCGACGGAACGGCGACGCAGAGCGGCTTGTTGGCCGGGCAGAACAGGAAATGACGTCGGGATTATTCCACCGACCATCTGGGCGGCTGGAGGGTGTCGGAGCGGCTGATGAAGAAGCGGGCGACTTTTGCGAGCGTGATCGGCGCCGGATTGCTGATGGCAACGGCGGCCGTGGCGGATCCCTACAATCCCGGTGAGCGGGCGCTCGGAGGCGGTCTTCTCGGCGCCGGCACCGGGGCTGTCATCGGCGCGATCGCCGGCGGCGGGCGCGGCGCCGGCATCGGTGCGGCGGTCGGCGGCGGGCTCGGCGCCGTAGCCGGCGCTGCGACCACGCCGGCACGCCCGCGTTCGGCGTATCGCCGCCACTATCATTACGTGCATCACCGGTACTACTGAACCTAATAGCCGCGCTGCCAATCGATGACGTTGTGCAGCTGGCGGCCGTCGATATAGGCGCGCAGGT
>VAZT01000736.1 GCA_005884825.1 Alphaproteobacteria bacterium | reverse complement strand
GGTTGTCCAGCGTACCATTTCGACCCAGGAACTCCCGCCGATCGCCGGTCCAGGTTGTCTGCCGACCGGCCAGGTCGGCAAACGCTACGCGGGAGCCGAATGCCGTGTTCCAGGGATTGCGGGCAAGGAGGGCACCCGTTTCGGGCTCGATCTCCGTCACGATAAACGGCGCGGATGCGCTCCGCGATGGACCAAGCACCCACTCCACATAGGCCGTGACCGAAAGCCGTCGCGCCCGCGCTGACCTGTTGCGGATCGTGAGGCGCGAGATTTTGATTGGATCATCGAGTGGGACGTATTGAAGGAGATCGAGTTCGATGCCGTGTGCGGCATGCTCGAACCGGCTGTATCCCTGGCCGTGCCGAACGATATAGGGCGCGGCTTCATTCCGGATCGGCAGTGCCGTGGGTCCCCAAAGCTCGCCGGTATCCTCGTCACGCAGAAACATGACCTCGCCTGGCCGATCGGTCACGGGGTCGTTTGACCAGGGTGTCAGCTGATTGTCGCGACTATTGAGCGACCACGTGTATCCGCCGCCCTCGACCGTGACCTGACAGCCGAACGAGGCGTTGGAGATGACATTGGTCCACGGCGCCGGTGTCACCTGCCCAGCACCAAGGATCGTGACATATTCGCGTCCATTTGCAGCGAAGCCGCCGAGCCCGTTGAAGAACTCGAGGTCCAACGTTGCGGGAAAGGACGGTTGCACGTCTGCGGTCTGCAAGCGTCTCGGTGGAGGTGGCGCGGTAGCGTTCGCTTCCCGGAAGCGGTCGAGCTGGTCCGATAGACTTCCGTGGCGCCCGGCCAGCACGACTCGAGCGACCGATGGGAGCAGAGCGCGCGTCTCTCGTGAAATGAAATCGGCACGCAAAACGAATACGGAGCCACGTGCCCCATCCAATCCGACCCGTGGATTGGATTGGCTCGTCCGTACCGTCGTCTCGAGGGCGATCTGAAGGTCCTGAACATAGGAGGATGCCCGCTCGTTCAGGATCACGAGATCAACGGCCAGCTGCTTCATCCGCCAATATTCATGCGCTCGCAACAACTGGCCGACGATGGCAATGTCCTCGATGTCGTCGATCCGCACCAGAACGATCGGAATGTCGCCGGAAATGCCCTGAGCCCAGAGCGCCGCTGGGCCGCCGCCGCCTCGCCGAATGGCTTCAGATGACGGACGCGTCGACCGATCGGCGTACAGCACGTGGCCCGCGAGGCGTTGGAAGAGGCTCGCCTCGTCGGCATGGATGCCTAGATGGCTCAGCTGCACCTGCGCTTGGGTCCACGCCAATGTGGCGGCACGTTCGAATGCATTGGCGTCGTGATGCTTGTCGGCCAGGTCCAGCACATCGGCCCGAGATGATGCGACGACGGTCCAGAAGGCGATGCGCACCGTCTCGCCCGGTTGAATCCGTACACGGCGCCGAAAGGCAAAAACGGGATCTAGGACAGTTCCGACGGTATTGGAGAGAGGCCGGCCGTCCATCACCGCGATCGGCGCCCGAGCATCGCGCCCACGGCCGAGGAAACGGGCTCTATCGGTCTCGATGGCGTCGTATTCGGTTTGCACGAAGAGTTTCGAGAAGGTCAGGTGCGCCACGTCAGCTGCGGGCGGAGCCAGCGCGAGCTCGGAATAGGAGGTGAGCTCGATGTCCCGGACCCGGTTGCCCGCGTTCGATACGGACAGACGGCGAACTTCGGCGTCGTCTTCCGGAGACACCAAGATTTCAAGCACTGTAGTGATCGTTCCGTCGCGCCGAATGAACTCCGCCCTATCCTCGCTGAACCTGACATCGTAGCTCGCCGGTTCGACGCCGCTCGGCTGGTAGCCTGCGGACCAAACGTCGCCGCTCCGCACATCGCGTAGAAAGACGTAGGCGCCCCAGTCGTCGCGGGTGGTGTCTTCGCACCAGCGCGTAATTCCCAGATCACGCCATCGACTGTAGCCGGAGCCGGCTCCCGTGAGCATCACCGCGTACCGGCCGTTAGAGAGCAAATGGGCCTCCGGTGTTGCGGCGTGCGCGGAGCGCAGGCGGCGCACCGTCGGGAGTTCCAGTTCGCGGACCACGGCGCCCTCCTTGACTTCCTCGGCTCTGGGACGAGCGGTCGCGACATCGCGCGGTGTCCGCTCTTGCAAGAGGAGTTCCGTGGCCTGGACAATCGGCTCGGCATGAAATCGGGCGCGCATCTCTGCCTCCAGGAGAGCGTTGGCGATAGCGACCACGGTCATGCCCTGATGGTGTGCCATGAAGGCGCGAACGACCGCGTAATCTTTGCCCTCTGGCAGACGTGAACGTGTGTAATCCAACGCCTCGTAGAAGCCGTAGCGACCGCTCGCGCCGACCGCCGCCAGCCGGGCGAAGTTGCGCGCCGAAGCAGCCGGTTCGACCATCGTTGCGAGGGCCGTCGCATAGGGTGCGACGACAGCGTTCTATCGCGCGCATTGTAGGCCGATTCTGAGATGCCCCACGGTAAGCCAAGCGCGGCGCCATAGGACATCTGGCGGCGGACAATGAGACGGTTCGTCTGCTCGATCAGGCTGCCGGCCGACGCGCGCATCACGAGAGACGGCATCAGATATTCGAACATCGATCCGGACCAGGAGATCAGCGCTGCGCCGCGCTCGATCGGGGCGACGGCTCGCCCGAGCCGGAACCAGTGGCGGGATGGGATGTCGCCCTTGGCGATCGCCACAAAGCTCGCGAGACGCGCTTCGGAAGCGAGCAAGTCGTAGCAGCCCGCGTCGAGCTTGCCCTCCGGGACTAGAAAACCAATCGAGAGGAGCTTGCGATCCTGGTCGAAGAGGAAGCCGAAGTCCATCGCCTCGGCCATGGACCGCGCCGTCGATTCCAGCGTTGCAAGGCGCTGGTTCAGCATCTGGGCAATTGCGGCGGTCCGGGTCACGTCGCGCCGGTGACTGTCGATTGATCTCTGTGCTGCCTGCACCCAAAAGAGCATTTCGACACCGTTCTCGTCTCCACGCTCGCCGGCCAGCGTTTGCGCAATATCGACCACGGTCGCGGCCTGATGCGCGAGGTCTATCAGCCGTGCAGGAAGTTCTTCCGGCAGTGAATGATCGGAACCGAGCGTCGCGCCCAGGGCATCGAGCGCGGTATCAAGCTCATGCCTGGTGATGAACTGCGTTCGCCGGTCGTCGGGAAGTACTCGAATGGCGTCGCGCGCCAAGCTTAAGGCATCTTCGATGCCAGCGAATATTCGGGAAGCAGCAAGCGGGCGGCCAATCCACTGCCGGCAGGCATTTGCAACGGCGATCAAATGTCCGGCCAGATTACCGCTATCCACAGAGGAGACGTATCGCGGATCCAACGGACGAAGATCTCCCGTGTCATACCAATTGTAGAAATGGCCACGGAAGCGCTGGAGGCTGCTCATCGTTGCGAGCGTTGCTTCCAAGCGCTCGATAGTCTCGGTTGTTCCCGCCCATCCGAAGTCGCGGACACTGACTGCGGAGAGAAGATAGAGGCCGAGATTGGTGGGCGAGGTCCGGCGGGCGAGTACCGGTTTTGGGTCTTCCTGGAAATTGTCCGGCGGCAGCGTGTGGTCCGCCAGCGTGACGAAGGTTTCGAAGTAGCGCCACGTACGGCGCGCGACGAGCCTCAAGGCGCGCGCGTCGGCCTCCGAGACCGATAGACGACCCGCCACCAGCGGGGATAAACTTGTCCATCGAGCAACGGCAGGTGATGCGATCCACAGCACTATTAACGGCGCCGCCATTGGCCAGGCATCGCCGCCGGCGCACCAAACCACGATCGCTGGAACTATGCCGATGACGACACCACCGGCCATCAGACGATAATAGCCGAGGAGGCTGAGACGAGGGCTGAGCTTCGCGTAGGCTGCCGTGACCCATTCCAGCAAATGCCGGCGGCTCACGAACAGACGAAACAGCGTTCGTCCGATCGCATCGGTCATCGACCATGCTTGATGCGCGAGGAACGTAACCGCCAATGCGGTCTGGGACAAAGCGAGCCAAAGATCCGCGCCGAGGGCGCGCAGGTGGCTTAGAGCCGTGATCCCGGTACGTCGCGGCACGATAGCGGCGAGAGCGGGGAGCAGGGTCGGCACGGCGATCGTCAACAGGATGAAGCAGGTCCAGACAGCGGCGGAGTGTAAGGACAGGGTCCATCCCGCGAGCAAGGCCATGATGCTTGCCGGCGCAGACAATGTCCGCCGCAGATTGTCGAGCATCTTCCAGAGGCCGATCAGCGGAAGCGCGCTCGAGCCTCGATTACCGAGGGTCGCGTCGCCACGACCGAAAATCCAGGGCAGCAATTGCCAGTCGCCGCGGGCCCAGCGGTGCTGGCGCGCAGCGGCCACGTCATAGCGCGCCGGAAACTCCTCGACGATCTCGATATCGGAAGCCAGGCCGGCGCGGGCGAATGTCCCCTCGAAAAGATCGTGACTTAGAAGCGTGCTCTCCGGCACGCGGCCGTCAAGCGCGGCTTCGAACGCATCGACGTCGTAGATGCCTTTGCCGGCATAGGAGCCTTCGCCGAAGAGATCCTGGTACACGTCGGACACGGCCGAGGCGTA
>VAZT01000170.1 GCA_005884825.1 Alphaproteobacteria bacterium | reverse complement strand
TTTTGAAGAACCCGGCCGGGACGTGAATGAGCGGGTTCCAGTCGCGCCCGCCCGCCTCGATCAGCAATACTTTCGTGCCGGGATCCTCGGTCAGCCGGTTGGCCAGCACGCAACCGGCCGAGCCCGCTCCGATGATGATGTAATCCGCCTGCATCTTCCGCGCTCCCCGCCTATGGTTCGAGAGCGTAGTTTAGTTACGTGACCAGCAGGAGAGCAACGGGCGGCGTTGCTCAGGCGCGCATGCGCGAGATGTCGCGAAGAACGCTCGCCTCCAGCTCCTTCTCGTCAAGGCGGTGCTTGACCAAGTCGCCGATGCTGACGATGCCCTTCAGCTCGTTCCCCTCGATGACCGGGAAGTGACGGATGCGCGCTGTCGTCATCGTCGCAAGGACGGCATCGATGCGATCGGAGGGGCGGCAGGTGAGGATGGGCGTCGACATCAGCCGTTGGACTTCAAAGCCGAGCACGGCGGCACCGTCGCGGGCTATCGCCTTGATGAAGTCCCGCTCCGAGAAGATGCCGACCGGTTTCATCCACCGATCCTCCACGACCAGCGCGCCGATCCGATGTTCAGCCAATTTGCCGACCGCAAGCTCGACGCTATCCGCGGGATGTATCCTCTCGACGTGATGGCCCTTGGTCCGCAACACATCGGAAATGAACATGGCTGCCTCCTGTAATCTGCAGCAGGCCCGCTCGCTTCCTGAAGTCGAGTGCTCGCGGGCGGCCCCTCGGCATAGAGATGGGGATTTGGCGATGCATTGCCCAACGGATGCAGTACTGTAGTCGACGTCCGGCGGATTGCGCGATGCAAATCCGCCCTACCAACGGAGGAACTGCCATGCCGTTCTATGAAAGAGGCGATGTCCGCATTCATTACGAAGAAGCCGGCTCCGGCTTTCCGTTGATGGTGATCCCCGGCGGCGGGCTGAACTCGACGGTGGCGGGTCTCGCGAACCACCCCTTCAACCCGATGGAGGAGTTCAACGGCGAGTACCGCGTCATCGCGGCGGATTTGCGCAACGCCAATGGCGGCCAGTCCTCGGGGCCGCTGGAGATCGACCGGCCGTGGGACGCCTATACCGACGACCAGATCGGTCTGATGGATCACCTCGGCATCCGCGAGTTCATGGTGCTGGGCTTCTGCATCGGCGGCCCGTTCATCTGGAACCTGATAAAGCGCGCACCCGACCGCATCACCGCCGCGGTATTGGCGCAGCCCTCCGGCTTCCGCCCGACGATGCCCGACCTCTTCTACCAGAACAACATCAGGGGCTGGGCGCCGGCGCTGACTGAACGTCGCTCCGACATTACGATGGAGATGGCCGGCGCCTTCCTCGACAAGATGTATCGCAGCAACGCCGACTTCGTGTTCACCGTGACGCGCGATTTCGTGCGCAACTGCCGGACGCCGATCCTCATTCTGCCTGACGACGTGCCGGCGCACCCCTATGCGGTGGCGTTGGAGAGCGCGCATCTCGCGCCCAATGCGCAGGTCAGCATCTATCCGTGGAAGGCGAACCCGGAACAGATCCAGCTCGCGCTGCGCCACGTGCGCGCGTTCCTCAAGGCGCACCGGCCGGCGAGTGCAGCGGAGCAACGGCTGGCCGCCGCCGCGCAATAAGACGGGTATCGAACTGACCGGGCGACGGGGCCCCCGGTCAGGCGGACCCGGCTGCCGCCGCTGGCATTTCGCCCGCCCACCGCATCGTCTCGCGCTCGGGGCGCATCAGCGCCATCCCAATGACGCCGCCGATCAGCATGATGACGCCGCAGATCATAAAGCCGGTATTGAAGCCGTCGAGCGGCGTCGCCGCTGTCTCGACGACGCTGCCCATGACGTAGGGGGCCAGAAGACCGGCCGAGGTGCTGAACGCGGTGCCGATGGCGAGCAGAGCGCCGCGCTGAGCAACGGGGGCGATTTCGCTGACGACGGCATTGCCGATCACGAAGATGACCGAAGGCAGTGCCACCCCGATCGTCGTCAGCGCGATCTTGACGGGAATGCCCGCCACGGACGGCATTATCGCCAGCGTCGCGCCGCCGAGCGCGACGCAGGCGCCGCCGAAGATTCCGCGCGCCATCCGGCTCGACGCCCCGTGAGCGAGCAGGCGCTGTGAACACCAGCCCGCCGCGATTACCAGGACCACACTGGCACCCGCCGGCAGCGCGCCCAACAGGCCGATCGAGCCCTGCGTAAAGCCGAGCCCTTTGATCAGAAACGCCCCCTGCCAGGACAGCGCTTGCGATAAGCCCCACTGCGCGCCGAAACTCGCGCACCAGGCCGCAATGATCGTCGGGCTGAGCAACAGCTGTCCGTAGGCAATCCTTCCGGGTATCGGCGCCACATCCGCCGCTGAGGCAGCGGTCAGCGGCCCCTCGCGGCCCAGCGCCAGCCACGCCGCGGTCCAGGCGAGGCCGGCGAGGCCGAGCACACCAAAGGCCCAGTGCCAAGAATAATGCACGATGACCCAGTTGAGCAGCGGCAGCGCCACCATGATCCCAACGCCGGCGCCTTGCGCGACGATCGCAGTCGGCAATGTCCGCAGCTCATTTGGAAACCACTTGTAGGTCGAATGGAGCGCCACTGGATAAGCCGGCCCTTCGCCGGCGCCGAGCGCGATCCGGCAGGCCATGATGCCTGCGAACCCGACTGTCCCGATCATCGGGAATTGGGTCAACGCCCAGACCAGTCCCATGACCAGCAGCGCCCAGCGTGTCTGTACTCGATTTACGATGAAGCCCGTGATGATCGCCGAGACCGCAAACAGCAGGTAAAAGCTCGACCCGAGCAATCCGAACTGGCGCGGGCTCAGCTGCAACTCCTGCATGATCGGGACTGCGGCGATCCCAATCACCGCTTTGTCGGCGAAATTAATCAGCATGAAAAGGAACAGCAGAGCGACGATCAGCCAAGCCTCCTTGGGTGTCCGGGTATAGTCGGTTTTGGTCACCCCTGTGGGCCGAGAACTCTGGACACTCATGATGGCCTCAGTGCAGAGTTGGCAGGTACCTAGCGGTACCCACCTTAAGGTACGAAGCGGTACCATGGCAAGATGATTCTTTGGGCAACATGAAAAACTCCGCTACGCCCCTTCCGACCTCGGCCGAAACCCCCATGCACGAGCGCATCCTCGGCGCCGCGTTCAAGGCATTCACAGAGGACGGTTACGCCGCTACCAGCACGCTTGATATCGCGACCCGCGCCAAAGTCTCGAAACGCGATCTCTATGCGAATTTCGGCAGCAAGCAAGCGGTGCTCGTCGCCTGTATCAAGAGCCGCGCCGATCGAATGCGACTGCCGTCGGACCTGCCCACCCCGCGCAACCGGCAGATGCTCGCGTCGACGCTTACCGCCTTTGCGACGAATTGGGTGCGTGAGGTCTCCCACCCGTCGGTGATCGCGACATTCCGCCTGGCGATTGCGGAGGCGGCGCGCTCGCCCGAGATAGCCCAGGCTCTCGACTCGGCCGGCCGTGATGCCATTCGCCGCGCGCTCGCCGAACTATTGGCGAGCGCGCAATCCACCGGGCTCATAGGCCCGGGAGAGCCGGCGGAAATGGCGATGCAGTTTTTGGGGCTTGTCTGGGAGGGCCTGATGATCGGCTTGCTGCTGGGCGTTGCCGCGCCCCCCGAGCCGGCCGAGGCCGAGCGACGGGCAGCCAAGGCGACGGCGGCGTTTATGCAGCTGCACCCCGATCCGGCCTCGACTGGGTAGTCCGGAGCGCCGTGTCGGAGGCGAGAGGCGTTATGCGAATGGGGCGCCCGAAGGCGCCCTTTTTCGATTTGCGGTGGTGTGAAAGCGCTGCTGTCGGGTTATCCGTTCCAGGCTACCCGTAATGCGCTTCGCGCTCGGAGTGCTACCACCAACAACCAGTCACCATGTGATTGTTATACGCATCTCGCGATTCGGTCATATAATTCGTAAGCGCATTATTAACAGCGTTCTCCCAGTCCGCCTTTTTGTATCGCACGCCGTAATAATAACTATTATATGCCGTGTTCACCGCCTGTTGGTAATCTCCCTGTGCTTTAGCGATTTTACCGGTGTATTCATCCCAGCGTTCACAGGCGGAAGCACCAAAAGAAGTTACACCTGCGGCTAACGCGAGAGACACGAAGATCGCAAATCTCATACCCAGATCCTTTCGTCGTTATCCCCCATGCGCGCTTATCGGACTTCATGCTTTAAAAAAACATGAAGACGGTTGAGAGTAGTCTACGCAATACGCGCAAGTTTTAGATCAATATAGTTATATGTAGGATTAGCGGACCACGCGCGGAACGCGGTTCGGTTGTACAGCGTTCATCCCGTGGCGGGGCGCTGCGACGCTCTTTTGCACATCTCGCGGAGATAGCGATGTCAACGAGGTTCAAGGTTTTAGCCGTCGCCGCCGTTCTGGCGGTCGGCACGTCGAGTGCGGCGATGGCGAAATATCCCTGCGCGCCGGGTTACCGGTACCATAACCGCGTCTGCCAACCGGTGCGGCATCTGGGGTATGGGAACCCGGTATCCGGCGCGGTGTCAGGGGAGGCGGCTGGGGCCGCGAGGGGGGCGGCAACCGGCGGTCCCGTCGGTGCGGTCGTCGGCGGGGCGCTCGGCACCGCCAGCGGCGCCCTCACAGGTACCGGCAACATGCTTTCGGGGCACTAGCAAAAGGGCCAGCACCTACTCCCTCGCGACACGCGACAGGTTGCCGGTCAGCTTACCCGCACGAAC
Organism: Alphaproteobacteria bacterium; assembly: GCA_005884825.1. GTDB lineage: Bacteria > Pseudomonadota > Alphaproteobacteria > ATCC43930 > CGMCC-115725 > AP-15. The sequence continues at coordinate 1,411 of VAZT01000170.1, read as the reverse complement.
TTGTCGACGCTGCGGTCCTGCGTGAGGCCCGCGTAGATGTCGCCGCGCGAGTCGACGCCGACGCCGTGGACGTGGCGGCTCTCCATGCGGGCGAGCACGTTGCCTTGTCCATCGCGTACGCAAACCTGGGCGGGCTTGCCGTTGTCCTCCTGCTCGGCGATGTAGAAATTGCCGTCCTTGCCGCGCGTGATATCGTTCGGGCCGCCCATCCCGGTCCACTGGCCGAGAAACTCGCCGTCGGGCGTGAAGATCTGGATGCGCTTGTTCGACCGGTCGGCGACGTAGAGCTTGCCGTCATCGTCATAGGCTATGCTGTGCGGCAAATGGAACTGGCCCTCGCCATGGCCCGGCGCGCCCCATGATTTGACGAGCCGGCCGTCGCGCGTGAAGCGGTGCACGCGGGCGTTGCGGTAGCCGTCGGTCACGTAGAGGTCGCCGTTGGGGTGGGCGATCATCTCCGTGGGGTGATTGAACGGCCCCGCCGCGCGCTCCGCGAGCCAGTTGGTTACATTACCGGTGTCCGAATGCCGGCCGCGCGTGCCGAGCTCCAACAGGGGCTTGCCGTCGAGGGTGAACGACTTCGCGACCGAGTCGGAGCGGTCGGTCGTGTAAACCGTGTCGCCGACGATTTTCAGACCGTGCGGATCGGTGACCTCGCCGCTGCCCCAGGCGCCCAGGTACTTGCCCTGCCGGTCGAACACCACGACCGGGGGATCCTTGCGCTGGAAGACGTAAATGCGGTCCTGCGCATCGGCCGCCACCCGGCTGACCAGCCCAAAGGATTGTCCGGCCGGCAATTTGAGAAAATCGGGGATCAGCTCGTAAGTGTATTCGCCAGTGCCAAGTTGTGCCATGCTGTCCTCCTCCCGGAAAATGAGAACGTAAGAAACCGGCTTCCGCCACGCGCGGAACGCGAGTCGATTGTACACCGTTGACCCGGTAGCGGCGCTCTGCCGTTCTTGCATTCTTCGAGGAGATGATGATGCAAACAAGGCTAAAGATGTTCGCGATCGCCGCCACACTGGCGGCGGGCACGTCGAGCGCGGCGATGGCGCAATATGCCGCCTGCCCGGCGGGCTACGCACTTTACAACGGCGTCTGCCAGCCGGTAACGGCGGCGCCCGGCTATCCGTCGGGCCCGGTGGCCGGCGCGGCAGCCGGCGGCGCGGCCGGGGCGGCGAGCGGCAACGCAGCAGCCGGACCCGTCGGCGCGGTCGTCGGCGGGGCGCTCGGCACCGCGGCGGGCACGGTCGGCGGCACCGCCAATATGCTTGCGCCGCCGCCGCCGGCGCCGGCCTGCGCCGCCGGATACACCTATTACAACGGCGCCTGCTACCCGGCCCGCTAGGCTGAACGGCGATCAATACGGATCGCCGACGAAGATAAAGGTCGTGCCGGTCACGATCGGGGC